>CAMXYZ010000034.1 GCA_947253305.1 uncultured Helcococcus sp. | reverse complement strand
AGTAGAAAAAGCATATAGACTGAGATATTTCACACCTAATTCATCACAAAATCTGACTAATTCTATAACATTTTGAGAACCTACTTTATGACCTTCAGTTCTTTTCATCTGTTTTTTTTTTGCCCATCTTCCATTTCCATCCATTATTATGGCAATATGCTTTGGACCATATTTTTGTATTAAATTAATTATCTCATTTTTATCCATATGCTTTTCCATTCTATTATACTGTCATTAATTCTTCTTCTTTAGCCTTTGTTACTTCATCAATTTTTTTAATATAAGTATCGATTAATTCCTGAACATCTTTTTCATATTGTTTTCTTTCATCTTCTGAAATTTCTTTATTCTTTTCAGCATTTTTAACCTTATCCATTAGGTCTCTTCTGTAGTTTCTAATACCTACTTTAGATTGTTCACTCTTTTGTTTTACTTCTTTAGCTAATTCTTTACGAGTTTGCTCTGTAAGTTCTGGGAATGGTAATCTTATTACCTTTCCATCATTTGAAGGTGTAATACCTAAATTAGCAGCTAAAATAGCTTTTTCAATCTCTTTAATTTGAGTAGCATCCCATGGTTGAATAACTAATAGTCTAGCCTCTGGTACAGTTATAGTCGCTGCATTTCTTATTGGAGTTTCTGTACCATAATAATCAAATGATATGTTTTCTACCATAGCCGGATTTGCTCTACCAGCTCTAATTGTACCTAAAGTATCTCTAAAACCATTAATATGATGCTCTAAATGAGCCTTTCCTTCTTTTAATAAATTATCTATCATTTTGTCCTCCTACAAATGTACCAATTTTTTCACCTTTTACTACTCTAACTAAATTCTCAGGATCATCTATTCCGAATACTACAAGTGGCATATTATTTTCCTCGCATAGAGATATCGCTGAAGCATCCATAACAGCTAATTGTTTCTCAATTATGTCCCTATATGATAAATAATCAAATTTTTTAGCGTCATCGAACTTATTAGGATCTTTATCGTATATAGCATCTGTGCCCGTTTTACCTATTAATATACAATCAGCGTTGATTTCTAAGGATCTTAAAGCTGCTGTTGTATCTGTTGAAAAATATGGTAATCCTGTACCTGCTGCAAATATTACGATTCTATTTTTTTCTAAATGCCTAATTGCTTTTCTAACTATAAAAGGTTCCGCAACTTCATGCATATCTATTGCAGTTTGTACTCTTGTTTCCAATCCGATTTCTTCTAAAGCTGATTGTACCCTTAAAGCATTCATAACTGTTCCAAGCATACCTATATTATCGGATACAGTTCTATCCATATCACCTTGGCTTCTTCCACGCCAGAAATTTCCACCTCCAACAACTATACCAATTTGTACGCCTAAATCATGAACTTGTTTTAATCTTTTAGCAATATTATTAATTGCCTCATCATCCATACCAAAGCCCTTTCCACCTGCAAGAGCTTCACCACTTAATTTTATTAGAACTCGTTTATTTATATACATATATATCTCCATATAAGTAAAGAGAACATTAAATGTTCTCTCTACTAGTTTAATGTTATAAAATTATTGACCTTTCATTTGACTTGCTACTTCCGCTGCAAAGTCTTCTTCAACTTTTTCAATACCTTCTCCAACCCTAAATCTGAAGAATTCTTCGATTTCGATTGTACCATTTAATTCTTGTTCTTTATCTTTTATAACTTCTTCAATTGTTTTATCAGCATCTAATACATATGCTTGACTATATAATGCATATTGTGAATCAATTAATGTATTATCTTCGATGAATTTAGCTAATTTACCAGGGATAATTTTATCCAATATTTGTTCTGGTTTTCCTTCTGCTAATAGTTCTTGTTTGATGTTTTCTTTTTCTTCATTTATAATTTCATCTGTAAGTTGAGCCATTGAACCATATTTTGGTAATTCTTTTGTTGGTTTACCTATCATTGCATTATTTTCATTTTGTTCTTGTATCTTTAAGTGAATTTGTTCTAATTCTTTTTGAATGAATTCATCACTGAAATTATTATATGTTATAACATCAGGATTCATTGCAGAAATATGCATGCTCATATGTTGTAATAATTCCTTTGATGCTTCTTTAGTAGCTTCACTATCAAATTTAGCTTTTAATATAACACCGTTTAAATTATTAAAGTGTACATAACCTGTAACATATTCATTATCTCCAGCTGTTAAAGTAGCTAATCTTCTAACTACAATATTTTCTCCAATTGTAGCAATTTGATTTTTCATATAATCTTCGAAAACTTCACCTTCAAATGTTGATTTGTTTAGTTCTTCAACACTTGTAATTCCATTCTCATATACAAAATCTAAGATTCTATTTGATAAATCAACAAATTTATCATTTTTTGCTGCAAAATCTGTTTGTGTATTAATTTCAACTAATGATGCTTTATCGTGATTATCACTTACCTTTAATTTAATAACACCTTCAGCTGCTACTTTAGCAGATTTTTTAACAGCTTTAGCTGCTCCTCTTTCTTTTAACAATTCTACTGCTTTATCAATATCACCACTTGTTTCTTCAAGTGCTTTTTTACAATCCATCATACCTGCGCCGGTTAATTCTCTTAATTCTTTAACCATTTTTGCTGTAATTTCCATTTGTCCTCCCAGATAAATTAATTCTTATAAATAATGGGAAGTATAAACTACTCCCCATTTAATTGCCTATTTTCTTATTCAGCTTCTTCAGTAGTTTCTACTTCTTCTGTATCGTTTTGACCTTCATCTTCTACATCTTCAGTAATTTCTTCAGAAGTTACTTCTTCTTCCTCTTGTTCTACTTCAGAATGTGATTCACCTTGTCTTCCTTCAATAACCGCATCTGCCATTGCTGCTGTAATTAGTTTAACAGCTCTAATAGCATCATCATTTCCAGGAATTGGATAATCTAAATCTTCTGGATCTGAGTTTGTATCTACAATACCTACTATTGGAATACCAAGTTTCTTAGCTTCATTGATAGCTATACTTTCATTTTTAGGATCGATTACAAATAATAAATCAGGAATACCTGGCATATCTTTAATACCACCTAAATATTTGTTTAATTTGCTTAATTCTCTATTTAATTGAAGAACTTCTTTCTTTGGAAGTAAATCAAATGTTCCATCTTCTGACATTCTTTCAATTTCTTCTAATCTTCTGATTGAATTTTTAATTGTTTTGTAGTTAGTTAACATTCCACCTAACCATCTTTGGGAAACATAATATTGATCAGCTCTCTTTGCTTCATATTCTACAGCGTCTTGAGCTTGTTTCTTTGTACCAACAAATAGTATATGTCCACCATCAGCAGCAACTTGTCTCACTGCTTCATAAGCTTCATCTATTAATTTAACTGTTTGTTGTAAATCAATAATATAAATTCCATTTCTTTCTGTGAAGATGTATTTTTTCATCTTCGGATTCCATCTTCTTGTTTGGTGACCAAAATGTACACCAGCCTCAAGTAAGGCTTTCATTGATATAACTGACATATCTTCTCCTTTTGTGTTTTATTTGCTTCCATTATCCTATAAGTTGTCTAACCATAAGGCACACAGACACTAACGAATAATGTGATTATTTGCCTTCAATATTATATCATAAAGAAAAATTTATCTCAAATAAAAAAACGTATTAATTAAAATACGTTTTTTCCAAAATTATTTTCTAAATAATAAACCTAATATTCCTCTAAATAATGTGAATTTATCAGTTGCACTTGAAAATGATGATGTGAATTTGCTTGCTGTGTCAGCTACTGACAATCCTACTACTTCAACTGTATCTGAAATATTTGTAGTTACATTTGATAATTGAGATGTAACATTACTTACATCTTGTAGCGTTGACACTACTGAAGGTTCAATTCCATTAATTAATCTATTCGCATTTGTAATAGTATTATTTACATTGTTTGTTATATTAGGTAAGTTCTCTAGAGTTGCATTAAGATGTTCTTTATTATCTTTCAAAACACTGCCAATATTATCAGTTATTTTTGCAATTGACATAAATAGTTTTGTAAGAAAAACTAATGCAACAATTCCAGCTATTACAAGAAGTGCTAGTAATAAATCTTGCACAGTAAAAGCCACATTAATTGCTGATGCAAACATTATAGCCTCCTATTTTGATTTCTTATTAGCTTCTTTTTTTTCTTCTTTAGCTTTATCTTCTACTTTCTTAGCGCCTTCTTCTACTTTTTTAGCACCTTTTTCTACCTTTTCAGATGCTTCTTTTTTTACTTCATTAGCTTTTTTTTCTGCTTCTTTTGCTAATTCTTTGCCTTTATCAGAAGCTTTATCTTTAAGTTCTCCAACTTTTTCTTCTACATCTTCTGTTACATTTTTTAATTCTGTTAATCTATCTTGACCGAATTCTGTAACTTTTTCAACTGCTTTATTATATGTTTTTTGAACTTCATTTCCTAATTCAGTTGTTTTATCTTGAATTTGATTCTTTGTATCAATTGCTGCATCTTTAATATCTTGTCTAGTTTCTTTACCAGATTTAGGAGCAAATAGTACCCCTGCTGCTGAACCTAATAATGTCCCTATAGCTAAACCAAATCCTACTTTACCAGCAGTTTCCATTCTTTTTTTTCTTTCCATTTCTCTTTGTTTTGCTACGAAATATTCTCTTATTGACATAATTACCTCCTAAAGTATTGTCATATAGATAAATCCACAAAAAACTGATAATTATACCTTCTTATGTGAAGGTGGGTTCCCTATATTTAATATCTACAGTCCATCTAAGGCATTGTATCAACTAAATAAAATCAGGATTCCCTTATAATTAGTGTAGGTTAATTATAAAGTTTCTTGTGGATACTTATATTATATCAAATATTTTATTATTTGAAAAGTTTCAAATTTGATATATTTACTATATAATCATATATAGCATAGTATTGTTTTTCCACTATGCTATATATATACTCAAATTTTAAATTTCTAAACATTTTTAGGAGGGAAAATGAAAAAAAAGGTTAATATTTTTTCAAATCCATATGATATTACAAAATCCGTAAAAGAATTAGTTGAAAAAGAATTAATTAAGAATGATTATATTATTAACGAAAACAATAATGATGACGCTGATTATAACCTAGTAATAGGTGGCGATGGTACATTTATTAAAGCTGTACACGATTCTAAATTCTCGACTACCCCATTTATTGGTATTAATACAGGACATCTAGGATTTTATAATGATATAGAAAAAGATAATTACAAAAAAGCTATACAAAAGCTAGCAAAAAAAGATTATATAATAAATAATTTAAGATTTTTAGAATGTAAGGTTGGCACTGATGATGGAGTATATGAATTTAAAAGTATTAATGAAATAGTATTAAAAGCAAAATATGCTTCAGTATTACATTTTAATTTATATGTTGATGATGTTTTATTACAGAGTTTCGCTGGAGATGGTATAATCTTCTCAACACCATCAGGTTCTACCGCCTATAATCTTTCTGCAGGTGGATCTATTATGTATCAAAATATGGATGCATTCCAATTAACTCCATTAGCGGCAATAAGATCAACACTGCATAGATCTTTAGATAAAAGTCTTGTAGTTCCAAAGGAAACAAAAATTAAAATAATTACTAGAAAAAGAGAGACTTCAGAATCTACTCTTACAATAGACGGTTTCTATCAAAGATTTTCAAATATTAATTTTCTCGAAATAAGTTTAGCGGAATCAACTATTAATAAACTAGTATTCGATAAAAATTGGTTCTGGAAAAATATTAAATATAAATTCATTTAAAAAATACTTGATGATAAAATTCATCAAGTATTTTTTTGCTTTAATTATTCATTATTTAAATAATAGAAAATTTTTTCAGCTAGTGGAGCTGCATAATCTATAGCTACACCGCCTGTATTTTCTAAAATAACAACTATAGTATAGTTTGGATCTTCTGATGGAGACATTCCTATATACCAGCTGTGAGCAAAATCTGTATCATTCTCTGCTGTTCCAGTCTTACCAGCAATGCTTATTCCATAATTATCACCGATTCCATTATAGTTTGCTGCAGATGCTAAATAATCTCTTAAAGTATCCGCATTTTTAGAGTTAATTTTATCTACTAATACTTTAGGCTCAGTTATTCTACTTTCTGAATCTTTTACTATTTTATCAACTAGATAAGGCTGATAAACTTCTCCATTATTAGCTATCGCATTGATTACATTTAACATATCTATAGGAACTACATAGGTTTCTCCTTGTCCATATGCTGCATTGCCTTTTTCTAAGTCTGATAATCCTGACTTAAATGGAACTAGAGAATTTTTTCTAATCAATCCCAAATCATAATCCTTATTAAATCCAAAATCATTTAGTGTTGAAATAAAACTTTCATTACTAATCTCTTTAGACTTTTCAAAAAAGTATGCATTTGAAGATACCTCTAATGCTTTTCTTAAATCAATTTCTCCATATGCTATTCCGCTAAAATTATTAACAGTATAATCCGCAATTGTAGCACTACCCTTGTCATAATAATTTAGATCTATATTATTATCCAGAAATGCTAGTGAACTAATTACTTTAAATATTGAACCTGGCTCATACCTTCCTTGAGTTGCTCTATTAATCATTATAGCATCATCAGAATTCATATAATCATCCCAATTTTCTTCAAGCGCATTAAGATTAAATGTCGGCTTTGAAACCATTGAGATTATTTTTCCTGTTTTTGGATCAGATACTATAACAGCACCTTTTTTATCGCCCATTTGATCGTATATATATTCTTGTAAATTACTATCTATGGTTAAGTATACATCACTACCATGCTGACTGTCTTTGGCAATATTCTCGATTTTATCAAATATATCTTGGTTTCTAATAATATTTAATAATTGACTGTTCATACTTGATTCTATTCCTGTTTTACCAAATCTGTTATTACTATATCCAATTATTGGACTGAAAATAAAATTATAAGTATTTATTCTCTTATTTCCATCTTCAGTTTTAACACTTTCTGTTAAAAGTTTACCATTTGTATCATAAATGCTTCCTCTTTTATAAGTGTTTTCATCAACATAATTTCTTTGATTAAAAGAATGGGCATTATAAAAATTTGCTTTAGTTAACTCAAAGTATATTAAGTAAAGTGCAATTATTAAAAATAAGGATGTAATTACTGATAGTAAAATTATTAGTTTTCTATTAATTGTATCTTTCATAATTCACCCCTGTTTTTGCTGTAATATATTGTAAAATTCCAAGTAATACAAAATTTGTTAAAGTAGAAGATCCTCCATAACTTAGGAATGGAGTTGTAATACCCGTTAAAGGAATTAGTTTCAATATTCCACCAAACATTATTAATGCTTGGAATGAATAAATTAATCCAATTGATAATGATAGTGAGCTATAGTAATTATTTCTAAATTCTATTGCTACTTTAATTGATTTATAAAATATTAAAATATAGATCAATATAATAGCAAAACCTAAAAATATTCCCATTTCTTCTATTATTGCAGTTAAGATATAATCCGATTCTACTACAGGCACTAAATTAGGATAGCCAAGACCAATACCAGATCCAAAGAAACCTCCATTCGCTATAGAAAATAATCCCTGAATTATTTGGTATCCTTTATTATTGTAATCGCTCCAGGGATCTAACCATATATCAAACCTTACCTTAATATGAGCAAGTACTAATGATGCTAAATATATACCAATAAGGCCAAGTACTATATTAAATATAATAAATGGAATTCTTTTTTCAAATACAAAAATTGAAGAAAGAAGTATTGCAAAAAACAGTATTGCTGTTCCAAGCTCTCCTTGTAGGAAAAATAGTAACATAAATATATAAGTTGCCAGTACTATATAGTATTTTCCAAATTTCTTTTCTATGAATGCTTCATATTTATAATAATATGAAGCAATCATAAATATATAAGATATTTTTGCAAATTCTGATAATTGTACACTAAATCTTCCTATTTGAATCCAGTTTTTAGAACCCCCAGATACGAATCCAAAAACTAAGGTTATTAAAAATGTAAGTGTAGTTAATATAAGAAAAAATATAAATTTATCTTTTATATAATTATCGATTAATCTTATTGTATAAAATGTAATTAAATATACAAAAATACCAATTATATACCAAATTATATGATTTTTAGCGTAATTATTTGTAAGTCTTAATAGCATAATTAAACTTATCGTATAAAGTAAATTCACTAAAAATATAAATGTTTGATCACCTTTAGTAATCTTAGGTAAAAAATAATTAGATACTAGTGATATTAGTATGAATGAATATGCTAAATATATAGTTGTATTCTCTAAATCTGTATTATAAATTACAGACATAGAAATCCCCAAAAATTGTAAAGATAATAATAAAATTATTAAACTTAAATTAATTTTTTTCTTTGTTTTCAAATTCGGATCAAAATTATTCATCTTCATCCTCACTTAATGATTCTGAAATTATTTCTTCGATAAATTCTATCTTATAATCACCTATTTCAATTATGTCTCCGTTTAACAACTCTATATTAGAATCTACAATTTGTCCATTAACAAATGTACCATTAGATGAGTTTTTATCTATAACAAAATAACTTCCATCAGATTCAATGATATCTGCATGTTCTTTAGATACTAAATTACTATTTAATACTATATCGTTTGTAATGGACCTACCAATTTTATTAACAGCTTCAAGTCTATATCTAGTTTCTTCTTTATTATTATCTTTAACGATTATATATGCTACTTTCTTTTTAATTGAATAATCGATATTTCTGATATCTAAGATAATAAGTTTTACTATCATATATATAAAATATAGGACAATAAATACGATAAAGAATTTTAAAATAAACGATATTAAATTATATAAATTTATTTCTCCTATTATATTCTTAAAAAATATTTGTCTTATAATATTCATATCTAATGCCATAATACACCTCTTTTGTTAATGGTATTATACCAAAATTAAAAGAAGAGAACAATTAAGAACATATTACAAAGATTAAAATTTTCTTAATTAATTCTCTTCCTATTTAAAATATTATTCTACTGAGTGTATTTTTGCATTTGCTGTTTCATAAATAGCATCAACCATTTTCTGTGCACTTTCTGCATCATCTGCAACAGAGTAAATGTAAAGTTTAATCTTTGGTTCTGTACCTGATGGTCTTAATACATACCATGAACCATCACTTAATTTATACTTCAATACATTTGATTTTGGTAATCCTGTCTCATCAAATTCATAGTCAGTAATCTCAACTAATTCTTTACCTGCTACTTCTTTGATTGGATTAGCTCTAAACTCTTCCATAATTCTTCCAATTAGTTGTTGTCCTGAAAGACCTTCAATAACTATTGAAATTAATTTTGAAGAATGATATCCGTGTTCCTTGCTCAAATCTTCTAATACATCAATTAAAGATTTATTTTGTTTCTTAAAATAAGCAGCCATTTCAACAATCATCATTGCTGAAGATACAGCATCTTTATCTCTAACCTGTGTACCGTAAGAATATCCTATACTTTCTTCGAATCCATAAACAAAAGTTTTTTCATTTGTTTTATCCCATTCATTTGCTGGAGCATAGATGTTCTTGAAACCTGTTAATACCGCTTGACTTTCAACTCCATATTTCTCAGCAATCTTATCCGTCAAATCTGTGGTAACTATTGATCTAACAATTACAGGATTGTGTGGAAGTTTATTTTGTTCACTTAGTCTTGATAAAATATAATATGTCAATAATGAACCTATTTCATTACCTGTTAAGAATCTATATTCTCCATTTTCATCTAAAACCTCTAAAGCAGTTCTATCTGCATCTGGGTCTGTAGCAATTAGTATATCTGCTTGCTTTTCATGACCTAATTT
>CAMXYZ010000033.1 GCA_947253305.1 uncultured Helcococcus sp. | reverse complement strand
CCTATAACTAATATAGTCATAAATAAAACTAAATAATCCATCAATTTTATAGGAAGTTGAGCAATTTGAGCAAATTCTCTATCAAATAAATAAATCTTAAACTCTCTAAATAATAAAAGTACTATAGATAAACAAATAACCGTCGCTATAGCAATTAATTTCACATCAAGCTCTAGTAAATAAGCCGCTTGTCCAAATATATAGTTTTGCAATCCTGATTGTGAAGCATTTTCGAAATTCGGATTACCTTGTATATATGATTTCAATACCATACCAAGCCCAAAAAATCCTGATAAATATATTGCTAGATTAGCATCCAATCCAATTTTTGAATTTCTATTTGAATATTCAATTAAGAGATAAGCTAATGCTGCTGACAACATCGCACCTATTAAAAGTACAATAGGATTTCTTGTTTGAAATATCATATACGCCAATACTATCCCCGCAAATGTTGAATGCCCCATAGCATCACCAATTAGAGATTGACCCTTATATACATTGATGCTACCAATAACTGCAGATACTATAGCTAATAAAACAGTACCCATAGCGATGATTCTAAATGAATAACTAGTTAAAATTTCCATATTAAATCCTATATGCCATTTCTAAATTCTCAGGAGTGTTTACTTCTGACATCTCTCCCTGTACCTTCACATCATTATTTAAAACTATTAAATAATCAAAGTATTTATTAAGAGTCATTAAATTGTGGTGAACTGCAACAACTGTTTTTCCTTCATCTTGAAGTTGTTTGAACTTTTTTATAATAATTTCTTCTGTTGTTGTATCAACACCTGTCAAAGGCTCATCCAGAATATACAGATATACTTGTTGCGCCAATGCTCTTGCCAAAAAGACTCTTTGCTTTTGTCCACCAGATAATTGAGAAATTTGTCTATCCTTGAACTCTAGCATCCCCATTTCTTCTAGAGCTTCTATAACAATTTCTTTATCTTTTTCTGTCGGTCTTTTCCCGATGGAAAGATGTGCATATCTTCCCATCATAACAACATCAAATACTGTTGCTGGAAAATCCCAATTAACTCCACTTCTCTGAGGAACATATGCAATCTTTTTACTTACTTGATTAAGGCTTTTACCCATAATTTTTATTTCACCTTTGTCAGGTTTTACAAGATTAAGTATCGCTTTTATTAAAGTTGATTTACCTGCTCCATTCGGGCCAACTATTGCTGTTCTACTATTCTCGGGAATGTGCAAATTCACATCTGTTAAAACAGTTTTATCTTGATAAGATACTTGCAAATCTTTAACTGTAATAATGGATTTTTTTTCCATATTTCCTCCAATTTTCTAATTACCTATTATGGTAGATTATTTTAAATTATTTACGATTAAATCCACATTATGTCTATACATATCTAAGAAATTATCTCCAGCTTGTCCTTTTGGAGCTAATGAATCTGAGAATAATTCATTTCCATCTCCACTTACAACCTTAACATCGAATCCTTTTGATTTAACAATTTCTTGTAATTTCTTCATTCTTTCTGGATTTGTTGTTGACTCTGCAAATATAGCTTTTATCTTATGATCAACTATAAATTGAGCTGTTTTTTCAATATCTGAACTCGCAACTTCAGAATCTGTTGATATACCTTGTGGTGCTATAACTTCCATACCATATGCTCTTGAGAAATAATTAAATGCATCATGTGGAGTAACTAAATATTTTCCACCTTCTTCAATGCTTGCTAATTTTTCTTTGATTTCTTTATCTAATTTAACTAATTCATCACCATAATTATTTAAGTTTTCTAATATAGTTTCCTTTTCTTCTGGCAATAATTTAATTAATGCTTGTGCAGCATTTTGCATTGCTTTTTCGTATAATCCTAAATCAAACCAGAAATGTGGATCATCTACCATTTCACCATCTTGATCAAATTCTGAGATTTCTTCTTCACTAAAATCTGATGTTACATTAACACCAAATTCTTCTAGCACATCTACCATCTTACCTTCAAAATGTAAGCCATGATATAAAACTAAGTCCGCATCTTTTATTTTTGATAGGTCGCCTGGTTTAGCTACATATAAATGTGGATCTTCTCCCGCTGGGATTATAAGTTCAGTATTAACTTTATCTCCTGCTAATACATTAACCATGTCTTGTAAGAAAGTTGTTGTAACTGTAACTTTCTTCTTACCGTCATCATTTTGTGTTCCACTATTGCCTTTTGTACAACCAACTAATAACAGCACCAAAGCGAGTGCTAATACTAAAAATTTATTCTTCTTCATGCTTTTCTCCTTATTTATTTTTAAGATGTAAATTACAAGTTTTTACATCTTTATTAATTGAGTATAGCATATTATTTTGTCTTTGTAAAGTATTTTTTTAGGTATCCCTAAAACTTTATTTTTCCCTCCATAATATAGGCTTTAAAAATTGTCCTGTATATGATTCTTTTACTTTTACTATTTCTTCTGGAGTACCTTCAGCAATAATTTGTCCACCACCATCACCGCCTTCTGGCCCTAAGTCAATTATATAATCCGCTGTTTTTATGACATCAAGATTATGTTCTATAACTACTACTGTGTTTCCACCTTCCACCAATTCATCTAATACTTTTACTAATTTATGAATATCGGCAGAATGTAATCCCGTTGTAGGCTCATCTAATAGATATAATGTATTTCCAGTTGATCTCTTTGATAACTCAGAAGCTAATTTAATTCTTTGAGCTTCCCCACCGGATAATTGTGTACTTGGTTGTCCAAGTTTAATATATGATAGTCCAACATCATTTAAGGTTTGTAATTTCTTTCTTATTGGTTCATGATTTTTGAAGAATTCTAATGCTTCTTCTATAGTCATATCTAAAACATCTGCGATATTCTTATCTTTATACTTAACTTGTAATGTTTCACGATTATATCTTTTACCACCACAAACCTCACATGGAACATACACATCAGGTAAAAAGTGCATCTCTACTTTAATCACACCATCTCCACTACAATTTTCACATCTTCCACCTTTAACATTGAAGGAAAATCTCCCCTTATCATAACCTCTCATTTTCGCTTCATTTGTCATCGCAAACACATCTCGAATATGATCAAAGGTTTTAGTATAAGTTGCAGGATTTGATCTCGGTGTTCGACCTATCGGACTTTGATCTATTTGAATAATCTTATCGATTTGTTCATATCCAACTATCTCGTCATGTTGTCCAGGTCTTTGTCTAGAGTCGTGTAATTTCTTCATTAGTCCAGTGTAAAATATTTGATTTACTAATGAAGATTTTCCTGAACCAGACACACCAGTAACTAATGTTAATGTACCTAATGGAAATTTTGCATTAATGTTTTTTAGATTATTCTCTCTAGCACCCTTAACTTCAATAAATCCTTTTGGTTTTCTTCTTTCCTTTGGAATTGCTATAGATTTTGCACCTGATAAATATTGACCGGTAATTGAATTTTTATCTTTTAGAATTTCTTCATATGTTCCTTTAAAAACTATCTTGCCACCATGAAGTCCTGCTCCTGGTCCAATGTCTACTATTAGATCAGATACTTTCATAGTATCCTCGTCGTGCTCTACAACTATTAATGTATTTCCTAAATCAGTTAGATTTCTTAAAGAATATAATAATTTTTCATTATCTCTTTGATGTAATCCTATACTTGGTTCGTCTAAGACATATACAACTCCAACTAGTCCCGCACCAATTTGTGTAGCAAGTCTTATCCTTTGAGATTCTCCTCCAGATAGTGTACCTGCTGCTCTTGACATAGTTAAGTAATTAAGACCTACATCGATTAAGAATTTTAATCTCGCCTTAATTTCTTTAACAATTGGTTCTGCAATCATCATATTTTGAGGACTAAGCTCGATTGATTCAGCCCAATTATACGCTTCTTCTATAGATAAATCAGTTACATCTATTATGCTTTTATCCATAACTGTAATAGCAAGAATCTCTGGTTTTAACTTCTTACCATGACATGTCTCGCACGGAATTTCTGCCATTAATTCCTCAATCTTTTCTTTTTGAGCTTGAGAAAATGTTGTATTCATCCTTCTCTTAAGATTATTTCTTAATCCTTCCCAAAGTATAGTTTTTGTTCTACCCCCAGAATTACCACCAAAATTTGAAGCAAATGTAATTCGTACAGATTCTCTAGAACCGTTTAATATCTCATCTATCAATTCTTTTGGAGCTTCTGAAAAAGGAGTATCCATATCAAAATCATATCTTTTAAATATTTCTTTGAATATTTCATAATAATATGTTCCTTTTTTAGAATTAGCAAATGCTCTAAATCCGCCTTCGTTAAAAGATAATTCTTCATCAAATACTAATTCTATATCAACATCTTTTTTATATCCTAGTCCATCACAGGTTTCACAAGCTCCATAGGGAGCATTAAATGAAAACATTCTTGGACTTATTTCACCTAAAGACATATGTCCGTCTGGACAAGAAAGTGAAGAAGACATAGTGAATTCTTCTTTATCTAATACTTCAATTGTAACTTTCCCATCAGCCAAATCTAAAGCTGTTTCTAAAGATCCTGTTAGCCTAGATTCAATTCCTTCCTTAATTACTAGTCTGTCCACAACAATCGATATATCGTGTTTTTTATTTTTTTCTAAATCTATTTCGTCAACGGTGATATCCAAGATTTCCCCATCAATTTTTACTCTTGAAAATCCTTGTTTTCTAATATTTTCTAAAAGTTTTACATGTTGACCTTTTTTACCAATTATTATAGGCGCTAAAATAAGTATTCTGTCTCTTTCGTCTAAATTCATAATTCTATCGACCATTTGATCCACTGACATCGCCACAATTTCTTTTCCACAAACTGGACAATGAGGTATCCCTACTTTAGCAAATAAAAGTCTTAAGTAATCGTATATTTCGGTAACTGTACCTACTGTCGATCTAGGATTTCTATTTGTAGTTTTTTGATCGATTGAAATGGCTGGTGATAATCCCTCGATTGATTCAACATCTGGTTTGTCCATTTGCCCCAAAAATTGTCTGGCATAAGATGATAAAGACTCCACATATCTTCTTTGCCCTTCAGCATAAATTGTGTCAAATGCTAATGATGATTTACCAGAACCTGATAGACCGGTAAAAACAATCATCTTATCTCTCGGCAATTCTAGATCGATATGTCTTAAATTATTCACTCTAGCATCTTTTATTACTATATTTTCTAAACTCATTTTACCTCTCTATATTCCGTATTCATTCTTTAATTTTCTTATTTCATCTCTTAAATTAGCAGCTCTCTCAAAATCTAAAATTTCAGCAGCACTAATCATTTCTTTTTCTAAATTAACAATAATTTCATGTAATTGCTCACTATTAATTAAACTTGTATCTCCATAATCAACTTCATCTTCTGCTGCCATTGATACTGTGACAATATCTGTAATATCTTTTATAATAGATTTTGGTACAACCCCATGCTCTTTATTATATTTTTCTTGTATAGATCTTCTCCTATTAGTTTCTGTAATAGCTTTTTCCATAGATTTTGTAATAGTATCTCCATACATTATTACTCTACCATTTTCATTTCTAGCTGCTCTACCAATAATCTGAATTAAAGATCTTTCAGACCTCAAGAATCCTTCCTTATCAGCATCTAAAATTGCAATTAATGAAACCTCTGGCAAATCTAGCCCTTCTCTTAGTAGATTAATACCTACTAATACATCGTAAGTCCCTAGTCTTAAGTCTCTTAATATCTCAACCCTTTCAATAGTATCTATATCAGAGTGAAGATAAGTTACTTTCATATCTAATTCCTTCATAAAATCAGATAAGTCCTCAGCAAGTCTCTTTGTAGTCGTTGTAACTAATGTTCTATATCCTTTTTCTGTGTTTTCTCTAATTTCATTAATTAAATCATCAATTTGATTTTTTGTAGGCCTTACTTCTACAATTGGATCTAATAATCCTGTTGGTCTAATTATTTGTTCTACTTCAATGCTTTGATGTTCTTTCTCATATTCTGCAGGTGTAGCTGATACAAATATAGCCTGATTGATTAATGATTCAAATTCATTGAATTTCAGAGGTCTATTATCTAAAGCCGAAGGTAATCTAAATCCGTAATCTACTAAGTTTTGCTTTCTGGACCTATCCCCTTCATACATACCACCAACTTGAGGAAGTGTTACATGAGATTCATCTACCATTAATAACCAATCTTCTGGAAAATAGTCTAATAGTGTATATGGTCTTGATCCCGCTGGTCTTTGACTAAGATGTCTAGAATAGTTTTCAATGCCAGATACGAAACCAACTTCTGTAAGCATTTCAATATCATATAAAGTTCTTTGCTCTAATCTTTGAGCCTCTAATAACTTGTTCTGATCTTTTAATTCTTTCAATCTTTCTTGAAGTTCAATTTCAATAGTTTTAACAGCAGCACTTATTTTATCTCGAGATGTTGCATAATGTGAAGCTGGAAATATTAATATATGTTTGAGTAAATTCACAACTTCCCCGGTTAGATAGTTGATTTCAGAAATTCTATCTATTTCATCTCCAAAAAACTCAACTCTATATACATTCTCAGTTGCATCAGCTGGAAATATCTCTACAACATCTCCTCTAACTCTAAATGTTGCACGAGAAAAATCTATATCATTTCTCTCAAATTGTATATTAATCAGTTTTTTTAATACTTCATCACGCTCAATTTCTTGACCTTGTCTAAGTGATACCGTCATCTTCTCATAATCAATAGGATCTCCCAATCCATAAATACATGAAACTGAAGACACTATTATTACATTTCTATGCTCTGCCAATGCTGCAGTAGCTGAATGTCGCATCTTATCTATTTCGTCATTTACAGATGAATCTTTAGCTATATACGTGTCTGTCGCAAACACATATGCTTCTGGTTGATAATAGTCATAATAAGAAACAAAGTATTCAACATAGTCATTTGGGAAAAACTCTAAAAACTCTTGATATAGTTGATATGCAAGAGTTTTATTATGAGCTAACACAAGAGTTGGTCTTCCAGTTTCATTTATTATATTAGCCATTGTAAAGGTCTTACCAGAACCAGTTACTCCCTTTAATGTTTGAAATTTATCCCCTTTATTTAAACCTTCTACTAAAGTTTTAATAGCATTTGGTTGATCCCCCATTGGTTCAAATTTAGATTTCAAATCGAATAGTTTCATTATTTTCCTTTCTATAATTTAAAGTGGTGCAATAATACACCACTTTATCAAATCTATTTATTTAATAATTCTATAGCCTTTTGTAATTGAGTGTCATTTTCTAAATTCTCTACCCCTATATTTTTCACATCTTTCGGTATTTCCACCTCATAATCAGGCTTGATACCCACTCCGTGAATTTGATTATTATTCGGTGTGTAAAATTCTGCTATAGTTAATTTCATTCCTTCTGCTTTACCATTCATATTTATAGGATATACATTTTGTATAATTCCCTTTCCATATGATGTTTTCCCAACTATCTCACTTCTTTTATGATCTTGTAACGCTCCAGATAATACTTCAGAAGCTGATGCAGAACCTTCATTTATTAGAGTTACTAATGGAAGTTTATCTGAGCCATCTTCAGTTTCATAAGTATCTGATGAACCATCTTTATATCTAACATTTATTACTGTACCTTTGTCCATTAAATAGTCAGCTATTTGCATACAGGATTCTAGTAGTCCACCAGGATTGTTTCTTAAGTCTAAAATAATTGATGTAGCTCCTTCATTTTTTAACTGTTCATACGCTTTTATAAAGTCTCTACCTGTATGTTCTTGGAATCCTGTCAATAATATATATCCAATATTATTTTCTAACATTTTGGGAAATACAGAATCAACACTAATTATTGCTCTTTCAATTGTTAAATCAATTATTTCTGAAGATTCCCCTTCACCTCTTTTAATTTTTAAATTTACAGTAGTGCCAGGTTCGCCTCTCATAACTCCAACAGCCTTATCTAAATCTTTTGAGAAAAACGCTTCTCCATTAATTTCTAAAATCTTGTCTCCACTTTGTATTCCCGCTTTTTCACCAGGAGTATCTTTTATTGGAGATATAACTTCAATTAAATCACCATTTGCAGGACTCACTTGTATTCCAATCCCACCAAATTCTCCAGAGGTATGCTCATTTAATTCTTTAAACTCTTTTTCATTATAGTAAACAGAATATGGGTCATCTAGTGATTCTAGTATTCCTTTGTATATACCCTCTTCTGCTTTTTCTTCATCAAAATCAAATAGAAAATCTTTATTAATTCTATTATATAAAGAAATGATATTTTGATTTACAGTTTTAAATCTTGGATCATTTGTTTTATCTGATCTATCTGATTCATTTGTTTCTATTTCATTTGTTTGAGAAATATCTGCTTTTCTAAATGTTGAATTTCTACCTAAAGAAAATGACAAGATACTAATCAATATTGCAACTAAAATCAATACTAATCTCTTAACTGATTTATTCATAATTCCTCTTTTCTAAACTAAATATATCAATATATATTTTAACATATATTATTAATATATAGAAAATTTGTTCTTTTTAAAATTTTTAATATTTAGTAATTTAATTATTATTAAATATATAATATATATAGCATACAAAAAGGATATAATGTGTTTTCATTATATCCTCATCATTTTTATTATATTTCTTATAAAATTTATTTATCTAATATAGTCTAATGGTTCTTGTGTCACTCCATTAATTTGAACTTCAAAATGTAGATGTGGCCCTGTTGAGTTTCCAGAACTTCCCATTGGAGCAATGTGTTGTCCTCTACTTACTCTTTGTCCGGTACTTACAAAGTGTCCACCTAAGTGCGCATATACAGTAACTAAGCCATTATCATGTTTTATATATATAACATTACCGTATCCACCTTCCCAACCTGCATAAGTAACAACTCCATCTTCTGCAGCATAAATTGGTGTACCAAATGGTCCTGCAATATCTACACCTGAATGGAATCTTGGAGTCCCAAATATTGGATGAACTCTCCAGCCATATGGACTTGTTATCCACGTTGCACTAGTTGGCCATAATAGTTTTGTGCCACGATTCATTTGATTATTAATATCTTCAAGTTCATTTCTTTTATCTTCAAGAGATTGTCTAGATTCCTCTGCTAACTTTCTCGCTCTTTCTTGAGCAGCTTTAGCTTCTTCTTCTCTTTGAGCTTTTCTTGCCGCTTCAGCAGCTCTTTCTTGCTCCATAATCTCATTTTCAATTCTTGTTATTTCAGCTTGAAGCTCATTTTTTCTACTTGCTAATCCTTCTCTTTCATCAACCTTTGAGTTCAAGAAGTTTTGATATTCAACTATTTTTGATTCTAAATCTTGAAGTTCTTCAAATCTTTCGTTTTCTTTAGCTTTTAGCTCTTCAAATAAAACTCTATGTTCTTCAACTTTAGCTTCTAAATTTTGCTTTTCTTTTTCAGCATTTTGTTTATTTATTTCTAAAACTTTTTTCTGACCATTTAATTCAGAAAGTAATTTCTCCATTTCTTTCTTGTCAGATTTTAAAGTTTCAATTAAATTCTTATCATATTCTGTAATAACAGTCATCATAGTATTTCTACTTAAGAAATCATTGATATCTGAAGATTGTAATAAAATTTCAATTTTAGATGCGTCTCCTAATTTATACATAACTACTAATCTTTGTTTTAATAATTCTGTATTAGATTCAATCTTTTTCTGTAATGTTTCAATTTCAAGTTCTTTTTCTTTAATCTTGTTATTGATATCTATTATACTTTGTTCAATTTCATAGATTTTATCCATTTGAAGTTGAATCTCTTGATTTATAGCGATTATTTTTTGCTCTAATTCAGATGCTTCTTTTTTTATCTTATCTAATTCAGCTTGCTTGTCATCTTTTATTAATGATTGTGAATTGATATGATCTTCGTAAGAGTTTATCTGTTCTTGAGCTTCTCTAATCTCACTCTCAACACTGTTTAAATTGTCTTTTACTTCATTTAGTTCATTCGCTTCCACTATTCCTGTCTCTTATACACATCTCCGAGCCCACGAGACAAGAGACAATCTCGTATG
>CAMXYZ010000032.1 GCA_947253305.1 uncultured Helcococcus sp. | reverse complement strand
TTGTAAAATTTTATATTAATATACTAAACAATAATATAATTATAGCAAACAAATCTAGAATTGCAATACTTAAAGTTTAATTTTTTATTAGTTATTTATATAGTTTTCGTTAAAAAATTTTCATTTGCTTATTAAGCATATTTAAAATACAAAAGAGCTCAAATCTAAAGGATTCGAACTCATAGTTTTCTATTCTAATTATGATATTGTCTTAAGAAATCATCTATTTCTTTATTACTTTCCTCTGCAGCTTCGTTGTTAGCTTCTAATGTTCCTCCAACTTTCATTCTCATATCTACTGTGTTTAATATTCCATCACCTGCAAAAATATGTCCAGCCCCTTTATATTTAGCAATTTTTACATTATCATTTTGTAATTTTATAATATTTGCCATTCCTGCGCTATCCCACATTTTATCATCTTCACCAGCAATTAATAAAATATTTGTTTTTAATTCTTTTACAGGAATTAATTTTGTGTAGCTTTCAAAATCTTTATCTATAGCAGTACTATAGGTTTCTTTGAATTGAACTGGTGATTTGACAATCATCGGTATTAATACATTTTTTATGAAGTTTGGAAATGATGATTTTTTTATATCAATATATGGTAATTCTTTACGTTCCCAAGTCCATGATGAACCATAATTATCAAAATCTAATCCTGAAAAATTATATGCTGATGGAGCTTTTAAAATTAGATTGGATATTCTGTCATATTTTCCCGCTAGGTTCAAAGCATATTCGGCTCCTTTTGAAGCTCCCAATACTGTAATCGGTCCATTACCTGGAATGTTTTCATCTACATAATTTAATACATCTTCAAATTGTTCTAACGGAACTCTTACTAATGTCTTAGGCTGGTGCTTCATTCCAAACAAAAATACCGCTAATGTTTCATATCCTTCTTCCGCTAATCTTTGTGCTTCTTCAAAATTTGGACTTCCTTCTGATCCACCATAGCATATTACAACTCCATTATGTAGTTTATTATTAGGAATAAAATGAAAACCTTGCATAGCTTTAGAGTCTACGTATTTAATATCTACGCCATCTACACTTTTTGGATAAAGATCTATATTTGTAACATCTTTATAAAATTCAGCAATATTAGAATCTTTAATTTCAAATTTAAAATCGTTATAGGTTCTAGCACCGAATATAAGTAGGCCTATTGCTAATATAAGAACTACTATATATAAAATTACCTTTCCAACTCTCTCCATTTACATAATCTCCTTCGCAAATAATTTAAAATCTTCTAAATAATTCATGAAATAACTCATAATATTATTTTATTTGATGCTTTGTAAATATTTGGTACATTTCGTGTTCTTTTAACAATTCTTCATGAGTTCCTGATCCTGTTATTTTCCCGTTTTCTAAGAAAAATATTTGATCGGAATTCATTATAGTACTTAATCTATGAGCGATTAGTAAAACAGTTCTACCTTCCATCAATCTATCTAGAGCATCTTGCACATGTTTTTCAGATTGTGAATCTAGGCTTGCTGTGGCTTCATCTAGTAATAAAAGTTTTGGATTTCTTAAAAAGGCTCTAGCGATTGCAATTCTTTGCTTTTGACCGCCACTTAATCTTGTTCCTCTTTCTCCAACTTCCGTATATATTCCATTTTCTAATCTACTTACAAATTTCTTAGCATAGGCTCTCTCTAGTGCTCTATCTATATCTTTATCTGTATATGAGCCTTTTTCCATTCCATATACAATATTATCCAAAATAGTTCCTGATATTAATGGAGATTCTTGTGAAACTATTCCAATATTATGTCTTAAATCTTCTAAAGGTATATCTTTTACATTTATATTATCTACAGTTATTTCTCCGCTATCAATGTCATAGAATCTAAGTATTAGCGAGAATATTGTTGTTTTACCACTCCCACTAGGTCCTACGAAAGCTATTTTCTTATTTGGTTTCGCATCAAAACTAATATCGCGTAATACATAATTATCATCTTCATATGAGAAAAATACATTTTTAAATTGTATGGATTTAAATTCGACCTCTTTATTTTCACCTTCATCAATTTCATCTTCTAATTCTAAAATATAATTAATTCTTTCAGTTGATGCTAAAGCTTTTTTGTATTCAGTAAAGAATGTAGCAAATAGTGTTAATGGTTGAATAATTTGTAGTAGATATAGTAAGAATGCAATTAAAGTACCAATTGAAAGTGTATCATTTGCCACTCTATATCCACCATATCCAAGTATTATCATTACCGCTAGTAATAATATGACTATCATTAAAGGTGAAAGTACAGCCTCTATTGAAGCTACTTTTAGTCCAGTATCGTAAAGTCTAGACATATCTTTTTGACCTCTATTGAATTCAAACTCTTCCGCATTTGAAGACTTCATGAGTCTTATTTCACTTAATGTTTCTTGTGTGTTAGCAGTAAATATAGCGGTTTCTGCCTGTAGCTTTCTTGAAAACTTCCCCATTCTATTTCCAAGTGGGATAATAATTGCAACAGCTACTGGTGCCACTATAAACATTAAGAATGTCATGCTTGAATCAAGAACAAATAATATAACTACTGATCCAATAACAGAGATCAAGCCAGAAAACATTTGCGGCATATGTGAGCTTATTAAATATTTCACTTGTAAGGTGTCATTTACAAGTCTACTTGTAAGATGTCCTGATTTGACATTATCATAATATTCAACAGGAAGATTTAATAATTTTACCCAAAGTTTTTCTCTCAATTGCTTAACTATAATTTCACCAATTGTCGCTTGTAAATAATAGGATACACCTAATAATACTGCACTTAAAATGATTACTATAGCAAATCCTATTATTATAGTTATAGAAATATTTGTAATATCGAGACCATCTATAAATGATTGTGTGATAAGTGGTACTGATAATACTCCAAGCGTTCCTATAATAGATGTTAAAAGGGTATAAAATATTAATGACTTCTTAATATTTAATACTCCTAAAACTTCCATAAATTTCTTAAATTTTATTGATTTTATTTCTTCTGAATTATCCATTTTCCTATCTCTCCGATGATAATATATTATCATAATTTGTTAATCAATGGAAATTAAAGTCTTAAATTATTATTAAAAATATTATAAATAAATTAAAAGAGTTATTAAAACTATATCGATATAGCTCAATAACTCTTTATATTAAATACTATTAATTATTCTTATACATATCTGCATAAACTCCACCAAGCTCAACTAATTCTTCATGTGATCCTTGTTCAATCAATCTTCCTTTATCTAGTAAATAAATATTATCTACATCTTTAATTGTTGAAAGTCTATGAGCTATTATAAGTGTTGTACGACCTCTTTTTAATCTATTTAATCCAAATTGTATTAAAGCTTCTGTTTCTGAATCGACATTTGCAGTAGCTTCATCTAAAACTAATATCTTTGGATCACGAACCATTGCTCTCGCAAAAGAAATAATTTGCTTTTCACCAGCTGAGAAACCTGCTCCTGATTCTCTAACAACAGAATCTATTCCACCTTCTCTTTGAAGTATCTTATCTCCACCAACCGAAATTAAAGCGAGTTCAGCTTCATTTTTACTTATATTATTATCGAATAATGCAATATTTTCGTATACAGTTCCTTCAAATAAATATGGATTTTGAAATACTATCGCCATATCTTTTCTAACTTCTTCCATATTTAATTTTTCTATATCATGACCATCGATATAGATATGTCCTTCATTTATATGGTAGAATTTGTAAATTAAATTCATTACTGTAGACTTTCCTGAACCAGTGTGTCCTACGAAAGCTGCAGAAGTTCCTTTATCAATTTTAAATGATAAATCATGTATTACTTTCTCATTTTCATTATATGCGAATGTAACATTATCAAATTTAATATTACCTTCCATATTTTCGATAGTTTCACTACCTTCTTTATAAGGTTCAACTCGAATTAATTCAAATAATTGATCCGCTGCAGATTTTGTACCTTCAAGATTACCCATTTGATCCATTAACATATTTAATGATCCTGTAAGTCTTGAAATGTATTGGATAAATACAAATAAACTACCTGTAGTCATAAATGGATTACCCCTTAGAGTTGCAACACCAAAGGAAATAATTAGTGTCATATTTATAATAAGACCTAAGGTGTTAGAAGCATTATATCCAGAATAAGACCAAAGAGTTGCTAAATTCCATCCCTCTTTATTTATCTTATCATTGATTTCTGAGAATTCTTCATATATTTCATCTTCTTTATTAAATGCCTGCACTATTTCCATTGATTGAATATTTTCTGCTAGGTTACCATTTAATTCAGATCTACTGCTTTTCAATTCTTTTTGATATCTAGTAGTCTTATTAAAGAAATCCTTGAATATTATATATGCGATAGGAGTTACCATTAAAACATATATTGTAATTTTAGCGTTAATTGTAAATAATCCAATTATTAAAATTATCGCTCTTAATACTGTGGTTAATATTTGATTAAATAGTAATGAGAACAAACTTCTAACATCATTTGTATCATTTGTAATTCTATTTACTATCTTACCAATTGGATATTTATCAAAGAATTGAACTGGTAGTGATAGAACATGCTCAAAAGTATCTTTTCTAATGATTTGCGCTAATTTGTTTGCAACTTTAGCTGATATTCTAGCACCATAATATGCAAATATTGCATTACTAATTGAAACTGCAAAGAATATTCCTACTAATTTATAATAATGAGAAATATCTCTCGCACCTATTCCTTCTGTCAACTCTCCATCTAATATAAGTCCTAAAATATATGGACCTAGTAATTCAAAGATTGTAGATAGTGCCATTAGTGAAACTGAGAATATTATTAGATATTTTAATCTACCTACATATTCTAAAAACTTTTTATTTCTAAATTTGGCCTTAGTATTATAATCTTCAATTATAAAGCTACCTTGAAGTTCTTTTTCTTTATTCATGCAAACCTCCTGACTTTTGAGATTCGTATTGTTCGTAATACCAGCCTTTATTTTCTAATAATTCTTCATGAGTTCCTGATTCTACTATTTCTCCTTGATCTAAAACTATAATATTATCAGCATGTTTTAGCCCTGAAAGTCTATGAGCAACTATAATAGTTGTCTTTCCTTTTCTATGCTCAACAATATTTGAAATAATATTCTTCTCGGTTAAAGAGTCAACCGCTGATAAAGAATCGTCAAGTATCAATATTTCAGGATTTTTTATAATCGCTCTTGAAATTGATACTCTCTGCTTTTGGCCACCAGAAACTGAAATCCCCTTTTCTCCAATCATAGTATCTAGTCCATGTGGAAGGGTATCCAAATCTTTTGTGAAATCAGCAAATTCTATCGCATTCATGACATCTTCTTTAGTAGCACCCGTTTTACCAAATGTTATATTGTCAAATACTGATTTTGAAAATAATAAATGTTGTTGTGGTACATATCCCATTTTATCTCTTATACTTCCAATAGTATATTGTTCTACCGGTAAATCATTAAATAGGATTAAGCCTTTTTCAACTTCATAAAATCTTAGAATTTGTTTTACTAATGTAGTCTTACCAGAACCAATCTTTCCAACTACTCCAAGTGTTTCTCCTTTTTCAATTCTTAAATTGATATCTTTAAGTGCATACTCTTTTTCACCTGGATATTTGAATGAAAATTCTTTAAATTCTATTGCACCTTCACCATCATATTCTATTGCTTCTTCCCTATTTTTCAAGTCTTCTTCATAAGTGTAAACTTCTTCTAATCTCTTTAATGAAGCTGCTGCCTCTTGAATTATATTTATCAAATCTCCGAAAGCAAACATTGGCCAAATTAACATATTTAAGTATAAGAAAAATGAGCTCATCTGTCCTAAAGTTAACCGACCTTTTGACATTAAACTTTGTCCAACTATCAATGCAATTACAAATGATAATGCTGGTATTAATCTACCTGATAAGAAAAACTTCGCATGTGTATTTCCCTGTTCTAATTGTGATTCATATATATCATTTGCCGCTTTATCAAATCTTTTTTGTGTAGCTTCTTGAGTAGAAAATCCTTTTACCACTCTTATAGCTGTGATATTTTCCATTACAGATTCGTTTAGCTTTTCAAAAAGTTTTTGTGTTCTCAATGAAATTACATGTAATTTTTTACCTAATTTATCAGTTACAATTATAAGTAATGGCAGTGTAATAACTGAAACTATTGTCATGGTCCATGATATTGTAAATCCCATAATCAAAATCATGATAAGCGGATAAATTGTAGCATCTAATAATGCTAATATACCATAACCCGTAGCCATTTCTATAGTTGTAACATCTTGAGTCGCCTTACTCATTAAAGATCCTGTAGAATTCTTATGGAAGAATATTGGATTTTGAGCAAGTATTTTTTTAAATAATCTTCTTCTATTATCTCTGGCTGATTGAAATGCATGTCCAAATATATAGTAGTGCCAAATATATTCAAATATATATAATGCTATTACAGCGAATAAAAATAAAAGACCATATTTAATCATAGCGTCTTTCGATATCATCTCTGATTTTATAAGGTCAATTATTTTACCAAATATCCAATTAGGAATTGGTACTACAACATTACACATTATTAAACTCATGACACCTATTATATATTGTTTTTTGTATTTCTTAAAATACCAGAAAATATATTTAATGTTTTTCATAATACCCCTAATATTTTTAAATAGTTATTTTCATTATTTCAAGTGTCTTGATTGAATTTTCAACTAATTCATCAATATCTAATTTATCTTCTTCTCTCAATATATCTTCTAATTTTGGTTTTGTTACAGGCTTATCCGGCGCAAAGAATGAACAACAATCATCATATGGTTCTATCGATGTATCATAAGTATCAATCCAGATTGATTTTTCAATAATCTCTGATTTATCCATATTAATTAATGGTCTTAATATAGGTAAATTAGTTGCTGAATTGATAACTGATATGGATTGTATTGTTTGACTAGCAACTTGTCCTAATGCTTCACCTGTTACAAAACCATGATATGAATATCTCTTTGCCAATCTTTCTGCAATTCTCATCATAAATCTTCTTGAAAGTACAGTAGTATATCTTGAATCACAATTCTTGTTAATCGATGTATATACTTCTAAGAGATTTATTTGATAGTATTCTAAATCCCCCAAATAAATCGCTAGTTTTTTAGCCAATCTTTGAGTCTTATCCTGCGCTCTTTGATTTGTAAATGGATATGAATGGAAATGTAAACATCCAATCTCAACACCTCTTCTGGCCATTTCAAAGCCAGCAACGGGAGAATCTATACCACCAGATAATAGTAATAAAGCTCTTCCACCTGTGCCAATTGGGAGTCCTCCTATGGTAGGAGTCTTATTTAAATATACATATGCCTTTTTTCTTATATCTACATTTACTTCTATCTCGGGGTTTCTTATATCAACTTTTAAATTATTGAAGTTCTTTAATACATAACCGCCGACAATTCTTGATATTTCCATTGAATTTAACTCAAATTGTTTGTCTGCTCTAGTAGTAAATGCTTTAAAAGTTTTCTTGTCTTGTATATTTGCATCCTTGATTAATTCAATTACTCCCTTTTCAATGGATTCCATATCTTTTTCAACTTGTAAGCATGGATATA
This sequence comes from uncultured Helcococcus sp., assembly GCA_947253305.1. Taxonomy (GTDB): domain Bacteria; phylum Bacillota; class Clostridia; order Tissierellales; family Peptoniphilaceae; genus Helcococcus. The sequence goes on along the minus strand of CAMXYZ010000032.1, from coordinate 2,600 downwards.
CATAGGAAAGACCGAAAACCATTTTAGCCTTATCAATAATTTCCTTGAAATCTTCCTTATTTACTTCTACGAAAAATTTCTCATTATCTATAAAATGTTCCCCTAGCTCAAACCCTTCCAATGCTTTTAAAATTTGTTTTACAGATTTGTTGATAAATACTTTTCTATTTTTACCTTTTAACATGAGCTCTCCAAAGCTCGCTCCTAATAACCATCTCATCCTAATATACCTTTAATTATTTCTAATTTTTCTTTCAATACTTTAATATATTCTTTAGCTTCTTCTAATGTGCTATTCCTGTCTAATGATATTCTTATACAACCATTAGAGTAATCTTTATCTACTTTTAAAGCTTCAATTATCTCACTTGCTCCACCTTTATTACATGCTGAACCTGTTGATATATAGATATCTTCCATTTCTAAATAATGCAATAATATTTCTGCACCAATATTTTTGAAGCAAATATTTAATATATATGGTGAGAAATTAACACTTGGAGATATTATCATTGAATCCTTTATCTTAGATAATTCTTCTCTCAGATATTTATTAATCTCTTTTATCTTTTCATGATTTTCTTCTAATGTACTTGCTTTTGCAAAACCTATTATAGCCTGCACATTTTCAGTTCCTGAAAATAGTCCATCTTCTTGCTTTCCACCAAAATAAAGAGACTTAAAGCCTTTTGGATTCTTTATATATAGTCCAGCAATTCCTTTTGGTCCATTTATCTTATGGCTCGATATTGTATAAAAATCAATACTATCCAAGCTAATATCTATCTTCTTAAATGCTTGAATACCGTCTGAATGAAATAATAAATTTGGATTTTTTTCCTTACTAATCTTCGCCAATCTATTTATATCATTGATACTTCCAATCTCATTATTAACATGGACAATTGAGACTAATACTGTATTCTCATCAATTTTTGATAATAAGTCTTCTTCATCTACAAATCCATTCTCATCTGATTTTGCATATCTTATTTCTGTTATTAAGTTTTTCGCCTTATGCGCAACACTTTTATGCTCAAGTTCTGAAATTATAATATTCTTACCCTCTTGATCAAGTGCATTTAATACTGAATTATTTGCAATAGTTCCAGAAGGAACAAAGAACAAGTTTTTTGATTGAATTCTTAATTTATTAGCTATAATTTCCTTTGCATTTTTAATTTCTCTTTCTGTCTTAAATCCTAATTTATGCAAAGATGAAGGATTCATCAAATCCTCTTTATATGCTTTAATTATAATTTCTAAAACTTCATCATCAACTTTTGTTGTGGATGCATTATCAAAATATATCATATCGCCCTTTCTTATGTTAAAATATATGTAATATTATATCACAAATATGGAGTATACAATGTTAGAATTCAGGGATAGAATAAGTGTTCCCAATCTTGATGACAATTCAATAATTTTAGATATAGAAACTACTGGAGTATCAAGAACAGATTCTAGCGTTATTATCGTAGGAATTATCGATTCTTCAGGTAATATAATGCAATTTGCCATTGATAATATTGAGGAAGAATCTCAATTATTAAAAACGGTAAAACCTCATTTAGATAATAGAGATATTATAACATATAATGGGCAAAATTTTGATATTCCCTTCCTAAAATCGAGATATGAATTTTTTAATATGGAATCCTTTGAAGAAAATTCTCAATTTGATATTTATAGATATTTCATAACTAATAGATTGATAACTGATATCGAAACTTTTAATCTCCAAGATATTGAAAAATATTTCACCATTGATAGATTTGAAAATTTCGAATTTGAGAAAGATAGAGACATCTATAAAGACCTTAATAATATAGATTTAGAAAAAATCCTACTACATAATAAATATGATATTGTGAATACTTACAAAGTCTTTGAAAAGATAGAAACTATTGAAGATAAGAAGAAATTTTCTATTGAAAATACAGATTTTTATATACAATCTATAAATATTGATAAAAACTTTCTAGAATTAAATATCTATACCAAAAACTTAGATATAGATCATTTCTATCAAAATAAAAATTATAAGCTCGAATGGACAAGAGATGTCTTAAAGATTAAATTAAAAATAATTAGAGGTTATATAGCAGACAATGTAATTGGATATGTTCATATATTGGACACTAATCTAGAAAATATAGATAATAAAGATTACAATCTTCCTAAAAATATAGCAATTGTATTCGATAAAAGATATTTTATTGAAAATATAAAAGAAATAGTAAAATACCTTATTCAAAAGTGTATAAATTTATAATGAATTTTATCCTGTATATACAGATAAACCTGATTGTAAAATAAAATTTGTAGTGATAAAATTCTGATATAATAATAGTTTAATAATAAAAAATAGAAAGGAATAGTAAAATTGAAAAAATCATTTAGAATAATAGGATTCCTATTATTTGTGTCAATAGTATTAACAGCTTGTTCAAAAAATACAAAACCAAACTCAACTGAAACTTCAGTGGAAACAACAATTGAAACCAATGTAGAAGAGACTGAAATAGAAACTCAACCATCAGAAAATTACAAGAAATTATCAGATTTATATACAAAAGTTTTAGACAATATAAGCT
>CAMXYZ010000031.1 GCA_947253305.1 uncultured Helcococcus sp. | reverse complement strand
AAACACAGCTCATCCAACTCAAAAACCCGAGAAATTAATGGCAAAACTCATATTAGCTTCTAGTAATAAGAATGATTTAATATTAGATCCATTTATGGGTTCAGGAACTACGTCCGTGGTTGCGTACAAATTAGGGAGAAGATTCATTGGTGTAGAACAAAATGAATTATATGTAGCTTGGGCAGGAAAGAGAATGGAAAATGCCAAAGAAAATAAAAATATTCAAGGTTATGAGGAAGGAATATTTTTTGAAAGAAATTATAAGTCAAAAGAGTAGAGCTATTATCTACTCTTTTCTAAATAGTCTTAGATGTTAAATTTCGAATTAATAATTTTATACTTTAGAAATACTGAATTTTTAATTAAAACATTGATGCTAGTTATAATTTTAATTCAGGTATATATATTTTCTAGTATTTGACAAAAAATCTTATCATATATATAATTAATTAGTATCGTGGAGAATTGTCCGAGTGGCTGAAGGTGCATGATTGGAAATCATGTGTGCGTTATTATAGCGTACCGAGAGTTCGAATCTCTCATTCTCCGCCAGCGCTAGACGGGGAGGTAGCGGTGCCTTGTAACTTTCAATCCGCTATAGAAAGGTTTAATTCCCCTTTAGAGGCCTATGGTTGTCGGGTTAGCGCTTAAAAAGTGGTGTTGACAGAATGGTCTCACGCAATAAGAACCTATGAATCATGTCAGGTCCGGAAGGAAGCAGCATTAAGTAGTCTCTCTTATGTGCCGTGAGAGTGCCTTTCTCGAGCTAACTATTAAGATAGCACCGAGGATTTATAGTTCGAAAAGGGGTGCGCCTACATAAATAAAAAAGATAGTACTGTCTCCCTTTTTTAGTACTATCTTTTTTTATTTTAAATTAATTTATTCTATTTTAATTAAAGTTATCTAATCTTTTTTGTTTGTGAATTTATTTTTAATTTCTTTTGCTATTTTTTGTCTTTCTTTTTTCTTTGCTTTTTTCTGTCTCTCTAATTCTTCTTGTTCAGCTTTTTTCTCAATGTCTTTAGTGAATTCTAATTTTTCACCTCTAACTTTCTTTAAGAAATATTCGATGAAGATTTTAACGATTACAACTGCTGGTACTGCTAGAATCATACCCCAAACACCGAATATTCCACCACCGACAATTATAGATATAAGTATTAAAACTTCATGTAATCCAGATGAACTACTGAATAATTTAGGTCCAACAACATTTTGTTCAATCCATTGTAGGAACCATGAGAAAAATGCGACCCATACAAATGTCATAGGTGATTGAATCAAAGCAAATATTAATGCTGGGGCGGTAGCTATTACAGGTCCTATATATGGAACTATGTCCATTAACATTGTAAGCACCCCAATTACAAATGCGAAAGGAATTCCGAATATCCATAGCATTACACCCGTAGCAAATCCTATAAATACTGCCATCAATGATCTGGAAATTATAAATTCTCTCATCGCAAAATTTATTTCATGATATAGATATACTGCATCATCTCTTGCATGTTTTGGTATAAATTTAAATACTTTTCTAATAATTTGATCTTTATCCTTGATGAAATAGTAAGTTATAATCGGTATTAAAACCATTGTAATCATTGTAGATACACTTCCTTGAAGTGTACTTATTGTTGCTGTAGTCCAGTCTGGAATATTCTTTGCGAAGTCTATTAGATATCCATTCACGCTTGCTTGAATCTTTTTTAAGCTTTCAGAATCAATATTCCAAGACATCAACAATTCATCAATATTTGTTGTTAGAGTATTAATAGTATGAGGAAGATTGGTTATTAGCTTAGTAGCTTGATCTATTAGTCCAGGTATAATTGCAAAACCTAAAAATACTAAGATTGCAACTATTCCCAAATAACTAAGAATTATTCCGTAACCTCTCTTAATTCCAATACTTTCTAACTTATTAACAATAGGATTTAATAAGAATGCTAATAGTACCGAAATGAATACTGCAAAAGTAGCATTCCCTAATATACTATATTTCTTATATAAAGCTACAATTATAGTTATTATTACAACTAAAAGAATGAATTGGGATATTTTTCTCCATCTAAATTGTAATTGATCTTCTTTATTTACAAATTTATTACCTATATAAATTAGATAATAAGCTGCTAAGCCTACAAAACTCAATATTAGGAAATATAGAGTATATTGCAGAAAAGGAGCAATTGTACTATTTTGTGAAAACATTTTGCCTCCTGTTTTACTTCAAGATAATCTTATGGAAAACTTTCTTGCCTTTTTGTATAATTACGCCTTCTTTTAACATGTCTTCTGTTAATTCATATCTTGTGTCTTCTATTTTTTCATCATTTAATCTAATTCCGCCTTGCTGAACTAATCTTCTAGCTTCTCCATTAGATTTTGTAATTCCTGTAAATGTTAGTAATGATAATAATCCCTTTACATCTTCAAATTCAGAATATTTCACTTCTGTAGTTGGCATATTATCATCAGCTGTACCCTTATTAAATAATGCCTTAGAAGTTTCTAAAGCTTCCTCAGCCTTATCTTTTCCGTGAACCAATTTTACAATTTCATAAGCTAATACTTCTTTTGCCTTATTAATTCTCTCATCATTATATTGAGTCAATTCTTCAATCTCACTTGTGGGTACAAATGTTAAAAGATTTAGAAATTTCTTAACATCTCTATCATCAGTATTTCTCATATATTGGAAAAGTTCATAAGCTGAAGTTTTGTTTTCGTCTAGCCATATAGCACCTTTCATGGATTTACCCATCTTTTGACCATCAGCTCTAGTTAATAACTTAAATGTCATAGCATATACTTGCTCATTTTCGTGTTTTTTAACAAGTTCTGCTCCACTTAATATATTTGACCACTGATCTGAACCACCCATTTGAATTCTACATCCATGTTTTCTATATAGTACCAAGTAATCGTAAGACTGCATTAACATATATGAAAATTCGAAAAATGTTAACCCTTTTTCTAAACGAGTTTTATAGGCGTCTTTTTTCAACATCTCATTTACATTAAAATGTACACCGATTTCTCTCATAAAATTAACGAAATTTAGGTCTAATAACCAATCTGAGTTATTAACAACGATGGCCTTGTCATCGCCAAAATCGATGAATCTTTGAAGCTGTTCATAAAATCTTTGTGCATTGTAGTCGATTCTTTCTTTTGTCATTACCATTCTCATATCAGATCTTCCGGAAGGATCACCAATCATTGTTGTCCCTCCACCTAATAAGGCTACTGGCTTGTGTCCATGAGCTTGCATTCTCATCATTACCATGATTTGAACGAAATGTCCGATTGTTAAAGAATCAGCTGTTGCATCAAATCCGATATAGAAAGGAACCTTTTTTGTTTTTAATAATTCTTTTAAATCTTCTTCATGTGTACATTCATCGAGGTATCCACGTTCTACCAATTCATCATATACACTATCATGTTCGATTTTGTATTTCATAATTCCTCCATTTATAGTTATTTATATATACATAGATTATATTTTAATTAAAACATATAGTCAAACTATAAGCTTAGAAAATAGATGATTCATTGAATAAAAAAAGATAGATTGATATAATATAAAATATTAAAACTTCAATATCATTTAGGGAGGAAAAATGGAAAATAAAAAACCTTATTACATTACAACCCCAATTTATTATCCAAATGGGAATTTACATTTAGGTCATACATATACAACAATAGCTGCAGATTCTTTGAAAAGATTCAAAAAGATTCAAGGATATGATGCTTATCTAGTTACAGGAACAGATGAGCACGGACAAAAAATTAAAGAAGAAGCAGAAAAAAGAGGTCTAAAACCTATAGAATTCACTACTAAGATAGTAGAAGCTACTAAAGAATTATGGTCAAAATTAGAGATTGATTATGATTATTTTGTAAGAACTGTAGATGATAATCATGTAAAGAATGTACAAAATATATTTAAGAAGCTTTATGACAAGGGTGAAATATATAAGGGTGTATATGAAGGTTATTATTGTAAGCCGGACGAATCATTTTGGACTGAATCACAATTAGATGAAAATGGAAACTGTCCAGAATGTGGTAGACCTGTAACAAAAGAAAGAGAGGAATCTTATTTCTTCAAATTGTCAAAATACACAGACAAATTAAAGAAACATTATGAAGACCATCCAGAATTTTTACAGCCAGAATCTAATAAGAGAGAAATGATAAATAATTTCTTGGATAAAGGATTAGAGGATTTATCTGTTACAAGAACAAAGGAATCCTTAGACTGGGGAGTAGAAGTACCTTTTGATGAAAACCATGTTATTTATGTTTGGATAGATGCTTTGACATCTTATTTAACTGGTATTGGTCTAGGAGAAGATGAAGAGAAATTCAATCATTATTGGCCAGCTAGCGTTCATCTAATGAGTAGAGAAATAGTTAGATTCCACAGTATAATTTGGCCGGCTTTACTAATGGCTCTAGACTATGAACTACCAAAGAGGGTGTTTTCACATGGTTGGATCTTATTTGACGACATTAAGATGAGTAAGTCATTAGGAAATGTTGTATATGCCGAACCAATTATCGAACTCTATGGAATTGATGCTCTAAAATATGTGATTTTAAGAGAATTTACCTTTGGTCAAGATGGTTCATTTAATAATGAAAGATTCTTAAATCGTGTTAATTCAGATTTAGTAAATGATTTAGGTAATTTAGTATCTAGATCAATTGCTATGGTCGAAAAATACAATGATGGTATAGTTAAAGAAATTACAGATAATAAAGAAATTGATAAAGAATTGCAAGATTTTGCTGAATCAATAATTGGAAAAGTTGAAAATCATATGGAAGATTTTGCATTCTCATTAGCTTTAGAAGATATATGGACACTTGTGAGAAGGGCGAATAAATATATCGATGAAACAACACCATGGATATTAATTAAAGAAGACAAGGAAAGATTAGATTCGGTTTTATATAATTTGATTGAAGTGATTAGAATAATCGCTCAATTAATAGAGCCTTTTATTACACATACTTCAGAAAAGATATTTGAACAATTAGGAATAGAAAATATGGGATGGAATAGTGCTAGAAAATTTGGTAAATATCCAGTAGGTTCCAAAGTTCAGAAAGGAAAGAATCTTTTTGATCGTTTAGATATTGAAAAAGAGTTAATTAGACTTAAAGAAGCTAATGAAAAATTATTTAAGGAAAGATCTGGGAAATCAAACGAATAATAAAAAGATTTGGAGCAGTTAAAAATAATGAAAGAATATATTATAGACTCACATGCACATCTCGATTCTACTAGATTTGACGAGGATAGAGAAGTAATAATAGAAAATTTTGAAGAAGACAAAGTTCTTTTTGTAATTAATCCAGCAGTCGATATAGAATCTAGTGAAAAATCAATCGAGATGGCAAATAAATATGAAAAGATGTATGCCATGGTAGGTACGCACCCACATGAGGCTAAATATTATGATGAAAAATTGAGAGAAAAATATAAAAAAATGGCAAAAGATAACGACAAAGTTCTTGCTATTGGCGAGATTGGACTTGATTATCATTATGAATTTTCTCCGATTGAAAAGCAAAAAGAAGTATTTATAGATCAAATTTACTTAGCTAAAGAATTGAATCTTCCTATAGTTATACATTCTCGTGAGGCTTTTGAGGATACATATGAAATTTTGAAAAAACATGCGAGAGATTACAAAGTACTGCTTCATTCATTCAATGAGACATGGGAAGATTGTCAGAAATACTTAGAACTAGGCTTTTATATTTCTTTAGGTGGAATGATAAGTTTTAAAAATGCAAAGAACTTAATTAAAGTAGTAGAAAATGTCCCTTTAGATAGAGTTTTATTAGAGACGGATGCGCCTTATTTAACTCCACATCCTCATAGAGGAAAGAGAAATGAACCTAAATATACCCATTTTGTAGCGCAGAGATTTGCAGAGATGAGAGTTGAAGACATTGATTATATAAGAGAACAGACTAACAAAAACACTATAGATTTTTTTGGAATAAATTATGAAAAAGAAAATTAAAGAAATAATAGTTGTTGAAGGTAAAGACGATATTATTGCTGTAAAAAGAGCATATGATGGAAATATTGATGTAATAGCAACTCATGGTTTAGGCTTTAAAAAAGAAAAACTAATAGAGTTATATGAGTTAAATGAAAAAAAGGGGATAATAGTATTAACAGATCCAGATTATGCAGGAAAAAGAATTGAAAATAAGATTAGAGATTTTATACCTAATGCTAAATTTGCAAGTCTAACTAAAAAATCAGCTACCAAGAATGCTAGTATCGGAGTGGAAAACGCTTCAGATGAAGCGATTATTGCGGCTATAGAGAGGGCTAGACCTATATACTATGATTCTGAAGAAGTATTTGATTCGAAAGATATTGTAGATAATGGCCTTTCTGGAGCTGAAGGATCTAAAGAAAAGAGAATTGCATTATGCAAAGAATTATCAGTATCTTATTGTAATGCTAAACAATTATTAATTAAATTAAATTCATATGGTATAACTAGGGAAGAGTTCGAAAAAGCCCTGTCAAAGATTGGAGGTTCAAATGAATAGAGAAAGACTATACTCGCCAAAAGTTGTAAAAGAACTATTGAACTTTTTTGATTTTAAATTTTCAAAATCATTAGGGCAAAACTTCTTAGTAGATGGAAATATCGTTAGAGCTATATCTGAAGGAGCTAGAATTACAAAGAAAGATAATGTTTTAGAAATAGGACCAGGATTCGGTACTCTAACTGAAGAGTTATTACTCAATGCGAAAAAAGTTGTATCTGTGGAAATTGACGAAAGATTGAATGCTGTACTCATGCAAACTCTGGGTGATTTTGATAATTTTACGCTCGTGAACGGAGATGTATTAAAAATAGACTTAAAAAAAATGATTAAAGATCAATTTGGGAAAGAGCCTTTTAAGGTTGTAGCAAATCTTCCTTATTACATAACAACACCAATATTAGAGAGACTATTAGAAAGTGACTTAAATATTGAATCAATGACTTTCATGATACAAAAAGAAGTCGGTGAAAGGATGCTTGCTAGTCCTGGGAATAAAACTTATGGTTCACTTACTGTATTTACAAACTTTTATGCGACACCATCTAAGATTATAGATGTTCCTAAAAGAGTTTTTATGCCTCAACCTAAAATCGATAGTGTCGTGATCGATTTAGAAATGAAGGAAAATTTACCTGATGTCGATAAAGATATATTTTTCAAATTGATGAGAGGCGGATTTACAAAAAGAAGAAAGAATATCTTAAATTCTTTGACTACAGATGTTAACTTAGGACTAAATAAAAGCATTTTAAAAGAAATATTAGAAGATCTCGATATCTCATCAAATCTTAGAGCTGAAGACTTGTCTTTAGAAGATTATATAAGTATTTCAAAAGAAATTGAAAAGCGTGTTTAGAAAAATATTCAAAGGGTATAATAGGATTGCGACTTGAAAAGTTGATTAAAACAAAACAAGATTAATTATAATAAAAAGGAGAATTAAAATGGCAAAAGTAACAGTTTATACATCAGACACATGTCCTTATTGTGTAGCAGCAAAAGATTTCTTAGATTCAAATAATGTTGAATTTGAAGAAAAAAATGTAACACAAAGCGAAGAAGCAAGAAATGATTTAATTGAAAAGGGATACAGAGGTGTTCCAGTAATTATAGTGGATGAAGAAGAAATTGTTGGTTTCGACAAAAATAGACTAACAGATTTATTAGGACTATAAAAAACAATAAAAAATGAATGCAGTGATTAAACAATCACTGCATTTTTCTATTATTTTTGAATTGCTTTATTTAATTCTTCAATCAGGAAATCTGGCTCTATACCATGAACTATAGCTGCCTCTTCTACGGTTTCTAATTGGCTCACTGGACAGCCTATACATGCTAGACCATAAGTTATAAGAGTTCCCAGTACTCTTGGTTCCAATCTTATAACATCAGCGAGTATCATATCTCCAGTAATAACCAAATTTTCATTTTGTCCCATTTAATAATCTCCCTTCATTTATTATAGAAAAAATTCTAGATAATAAATACCCATATTTATGCTTTACTAATATTTAATCTAGTATTAATTATAGCATTAATTCATAATAAAAATAATATAAGAAAAATATTTGACTTTTAATCTTTGATTAGTTATAATATTTGATTATTTTTTTCTGGTGTGTTATAATTCATATGCATAAGTATAAATAGAAGAAGGTGATTTTTATGAAACAAATGGACACATTAGCAGCAATTAGAAGTGAAGTAGAAGAAAATATCGGTAAAAAAGTTCAACTAAAAGCGGACAAAGGCAGAAAAAGAATTGTAACTAGAATAGGATATATAGAAAATGCCTTTCCTAATTTATTTACAGTAAAAGTTGATAACGATTTTGATGAAAGCTTAACTGTTTCATATACTTATTCTGATATTTTAACATCAACTGTGAAAATAAAAGTTGTAAGTTAGTAAGGAAGCATCATTGGATGCTTTTTTTTATTTATACTAAATTATTAATGGAGGAAGCATGTCGGATAGAAATTCAAAGATAGCTGTATTCGATTCAGGTGTAGGTGGCTTAACTGTTTTAAAGGAATTAATTAAAATTATGCCTGATGAAGAATATATTTATTTAGCAGACCTTGAGAATAGTCCATATGGAGATAAAGATGGTGAGACTATCGAGAAATTATCTAGAAGAATAATTGAATATTTTATTAAATTAGATGTGAAGATGATAATAGTTGCATGTAATACGGCGTCTTCCTATAATATTGACAAAATTAAAAAAGATTATGATACGCCAATACTTACAGTGGTTGAAGCAGCTATAAACTCGATAGATAAGAATGATAAGAATATTTTATTAGCAGCTACTAAAGCTACAGTAGATGCAGGCACTTACGATAAATTAATAGGAGAAATGTCGGAAAATATAAATTTGTACAAAGAAGCTTGCGTGGATATTGTTCCTAGTATAGAAAACAAGAATTTAAATGAATCTGAAATACGAGATATAGTTGATTCATACATTAAAAAATATAGAAATAAAGATATTGAATTATTAGTATTAGGATGCACCCACTACCCAATATGGGCAGATTATTTTTCACAATCAATTGGAGAGGGGGTTAATTTATTAGATCCAGCATTTAAATTGGCGGAAGAGGCATATAATCGCCTGAAGAACTTAGATTTGCTGGCTTATGGGAATAAAGGAAGCATTAATTATCTAGTGACAGATAATAAAGAAAGTTTTTTTAGAAATGCAAACACGATTATTGATAATGTAAAAGTTGAAGATATAAGCATTGTTAATTTATAACAAATATAATTTAGATTTTTCTAAAATAATTGATTTTAGCTCTTTAATTATATGTCTATATATTGTATAATTGATTTAATGATAAAAATTGGGGATTGCAAATGAGACTTGAGAAGGATATTAAACAAAATCAATTAAGAAGAAAATTAAAAAGAGAAGCAGAAAAAAGAAAAGTTAAAAGAAGAGTAATAGCGTTATCGATTGTTGGAACTTTGACCATTTCTTTGACATATATGTGGGGATTCATGGAAAGAAATGCTAAAGCTGATACAGCCAGAATATTGAGTACAGAAGAAACTACAGAAATTAATACAGAAGAAATAAGTGCGGAAAAAAAAGTGGAAAAGTATTCAGATAAGACCTATAGTTTTAAAAAAGTAAAAACTGATTCAGCTGCTTATACAAGAGTTAGCAATGATGCGAAAGTTGCTTTAAATCTTAAAGATGAAGAGTATGTAGAATATAAAGGTACTGAAAATGGCTGGAGCAAAATCAAACATAGAGATATAGTAGCATATATTGAGCAAGAACAACTTGAAGATACTTCAGAAAATGAACTTAAAGTGGTGGATGGAGTATTAATAGTTACAAAGGATTATAGTATACCAGAAGATTTCTATGGTAAATTCGATATAGAGACAGAAAATGCGATGATGGTTATGTTTGAAGCTATGAGAAGGGAAGGCTTATCAGTAAGCGTATCGCACACATATATTAATTCAAATCAAAACCTTGAAGAAATCAATATGGAAGGAGCTCAAAGTCCAGATATTAATCATCACGAATTAAGAACGGGCAGAGCTATACGATTAACTAAAAAAGGTTTTAATGATGCAAATTTTGCAGATACTGAAGAAAGTAAATGGTTAAAAGAAAATTCATTTAAATATGGATTTGTACAAAGATATCCTGAAGGTAAATCAGATATTACAGGATATTCTGCAAATGATTTAATCTACTCATATGTTGGTCTGTCTCTTATACACATCTGACGCTGCCGAC
>CAMXYZ010000030.1 GCA_947253305.1 uncultured Helcococcus sp. | reverse complement strand
AACAACCTGAAGAACCAAAAGAACCAGAAGTTCCAGGTGAGACAGAACAACCTGAGGAGCCAAAGAATCCAGAAGTACCAGGTGAGACAGAGCAACCTGAGGAACCAAAAGAACCAGAAGTACCAGGTGAGACAGAACAACCTGAAGAACCAAAAGAACCAGAAGTTCCAGGAGAAGGAGACAAGGATAAAGAGAATCCAGAACAACCTAATAAACCAGGAGAAGGTGACAAGGATAAAGAAAATCCAGAACAACCTAATAAACCAGGCGAAGACAATAAGGATAAGAATAAAGCTGGTCAAGAAGGACAAGCTGGTTCAGATAAGAATGGTGAAAACAAACCAGGTGTAAGTGGAAGCACAAGCGGAAACAAGAAATCAGGTGGAATCAATAAGACAAGTGGCAAGAATGTAAAAACAGGTGATGCAGGTATAGCATTATCAGTAATAGCATTAATGGCAGCTGGTGGAGCATCATTAGTATTATCTAGAAGAAAAAGAAGATAGTTTATAAAATTACGCAAAGGGTATTTTACTCTTTGCGTAATTAATATTTTGTAGAATTATTTATTGTGCAAAAATAGGAGTGAAAATGGGAGAATATTTGAATGCTAGTAGTTTCATTAATCGTAATTTTATTTTTACTATTAAATATAAAACAATCTGAAGTACAGGCTTCTGAAATGGGAAATTCAAACGAGTTAATTTCTCAAACAAATCCATATCTGAAAAAATATATTAAAGATGAGAATGGCGAGACTTGGAAATTAAATGATGAAACAAAAATCTTGATTTTGGATAATGAAAGAAATGATTCCAGTGACAAACTAAAAGAAATTATAAAATTATTTAATTCAGAATTGTTGGAAAAAGAATTAATAAATAAACCTTTAAAGATGTTTTTAAGTACTGAAGAAAGTATAAATAATAATACAATAGTTATTAATATAGATAAAAGTTTAAATATAGGCTCTGATAGCTATGAGGCATATAGAATTGTTATAAAAGATGGAATTGTTGAAGTAACGGGAAAATCTGAAAGAGCAATACTTTATGCATTGAGAAGTATTCAGAATTTATTAATAACTTTAGGTAAATTATCAGAAGGAATAATTGAAGATTATCCAGATGTAGAAGAAAGAAGAATACATCTAGATATGGGGAGAAAATATTTTACTAAAGAATGGATTATGCAACGCATAAGAGAAATGTCTTATATGAAATTAAATACACTTCAATTGCATTTTTCGGAAAATAAAGGATTTAGAATTGAAAGTGAAGTAGACCCAGAAATTGTATCGGATGAACATTTAACAAAAGATGAAATAAGGGAAATTATAAGAGAAGCGAACAAATATGAAGTTGAGATAATGCCTTCATTTGACACACCTGGTCATGTGGATCATATATTAAAAGCACATCCTAAATATGGACAAGTAGATATTTATGGCAATCATTACAAATCGGGACTAGATGTTACTAATCCTGAAGCTGTAGAATATTTTAAGTCGATTTATAGAGAGTATATGGAATTATTTGATGATTCTAAGAATTTTCACATAGGTGGAGATGAGTATATGGAATTTGATAGAGAGCCATTTACAAGTAAGTATAAGAAGATTTTAGATGATTATGCTAAAGTAAATTTAGGACCAGAATATATATGGAAAGATGTACTTGCGAACTATATAAATGAAATCGCAGAATTTGTGTATGAGGGAGGATTTATACCTAGAGTTTGGAATGATGGTCTGTATTATGGTGAATATTCTAAAACTGAACAGAAACAAAAAATTAAAATGCATGATTATATTAAAGTGGATTTCTGGTCAAGTATGCCGTGGAATGAAGATGTTGCATCTTTGCAAACTATATTAAATAGGGGACATAAGGATATATATAATGCTAATTCAAAATATTTCTATTATGTCTTAAGAGCTGAAAAACCTACGGATGGTCGTAAACAAGCGAGTTTTGATTTCTTGAATCAAGATAAGAGAATTTATGAAGAATGGACTCCTGGTAAATTTTCTGAAATGGAAGTAGACGATAATTCTTCTTTTATTAGGGGTGTATCACTTGCGATTTGGTGCGATATCCCAGATTTAGTTTCTGAAGAAAGAATTGCTAAGGATATTTATAATGAAATAAGAGCTTTAGCGACAAAATCTTGGAATACAAGTAGTAATTCTATACAATCATTTGATAAATTCAAAGCTATGTATAATAAACTAGGGCATGTTGCAGGTTATGAAAAGAGTATGAAATTGCAAGAATTTGAAGATATTGAAAAATAATAAATATAATCAATGAAAAAGAGGCTGTTGAATTTCAACGGCCTCATATTATTTAATAAATTAACCTAACATACTTGATAGGAACCATTTGTGTTTTTTGTAGTCTGCAAGATGATCTTCCATCATATTTGCAATTGCAAATTTATCATCTTCATTAGCTACTCTTCTAATTTCTAGAGCTAAATCTTCCATTAGTCTTAGATAGTCTAGAGCTAATCTTAGAGCTTCTTCTTCTGTAAAGTTTGTTTTTTCTAAATCTTTTAATGTTGCATTATCTAAATAATCTCTCATTGAAGATAATGGTGTTTCACCTAACATTTTTTGTAGTTCTGCAACTTCATCAAAATATTCGAATGCTTCATCGTACATTGCTTCTATGTATTCGTGAATTTCTTTGAAATTTCTACCAACTACATTCCAATGTAGATTGTGTAAATAAGTATTAGCAACTGCTAAATTTGATAAATAAACATCTAATTGTTTCATAATACTGCTCCTTAAATAATTTTTCATGATGAGATTTTTATCTCATAAACTGTAGATACCCAACTTTTAAAAAATAAACACTAATGATATAATTTATAAAGAAGAGAGGTAATATGCTTTATAATATTTTTATTATAATTATGTCATTAGGGACAATTTATAATTTGATTAAAAGAACTGAATTAATGTATCATGCAAAAGTGACTGTATCTAATTATATTTCAATAGGGATTATGATAATAGCTTTATTATATCTAAATATCTATGTTTTAGATTATAATTTGATGAATTATTTAGCATCCATCACGATGATATTATTTACATATTCTGGAATGATCTCTAGAGGTTTTAATAGAAGAGGTATATATAATACTAGTTTTATCACATTTTTAGCTAAATTTTCTCCATGGAAAGATGTTAAGAATATTGATATTGAATATAATGCGGATAATTACATTGATATAGTAGTCGCTACTGATTAGAGAGCTTTCAGACAAAGGTATAAAGAGGAAAATGAAGAAACGATAAGAAAAATTAAAAAAGATTTAAAAATATAAATTAAGACCCCGAGATTTTTCTCGGGGTCTTAATGTTTGTCTATTTAATTATATGTTCATCATCACCAGTTGTTATAAAGTTTTTTTATGAGTTTAATGCACCTTGTACTAAGTTTTCAACAGCTGTTTCTGTAAAGAATGCTGTATGAGGTGTATATACAATATCTTCTCTTTCGATTAATTGTAAGAAATCTTTATCTTCAATTTCTTCACCTCTTAAATCTTTTGGAACATAAGGCCCTTCAAATTCATAAACATCAAGTCCTGCACCTAATAATTTTCCGCTATCTAAAGCTTTGAATAGTGCTTTAGTATCTAGTAAAGCACCCCTACCAGAGTTGATTATAATTGAGTTTTCTGGCATTAAATTGATGAAGTCTTCATCAATTATGTGGTGGTTTTCTTTTGTTGCTGGCATGTGTAAACTTATAATATTAGAATTTTTGGCAATTTCTTCTACGCTATCAACATATTCTAAATATTCTTTTGCATGATCATTTGGATATAAGTCATAACCGATTACTTTAGCCCCTAAACCTTTGAATAATTTTGCCGCAGCTGTGCCGATTTTACCAGTTCCAAGAATACCAACTGTTAAAGTTCTCATTTCTCTAGAAACGAGTCTCTTTTCCCATGCGAAATTATGTTCTCTAACATTTTTTCTAATCTTATCTATATTTCTAGAAATGATTAATGCTACAGTGACTGCATGTTCTGCAATAGCATTTGGTGAATATGATGGTACATTAGTTAATTTGATATCTAATTCTTTTAATTTATCAACATTGTACATATCTGTACCAGCTGATCTAGTTGAAAATATTTTTACACCATTTTCTTTTGCGTATTCGTACACTGAAGCTGGGATTTCTTTGATTTGTGATAAGCAAACTGCGTCTGCATCTTTAATCATTTCTTTTGTATCTTCATCTAAATCTTTTTCAGTAACAATTAAGTCTACATCTGAATTATTATTTTTCCATGCTTCTAAAGCTTTTTCTTCTACTTCTTTATAATTAAAATATACGATTTTCATTTTAACTCCTTATATAATGTATTTAGGTTGTTAAAGGTAACCTATAACCCTTTTTCGACTAAGTATTATTCAACTTGACCATATACAAAGATATCTCTGTTATATAGTTTTAATACTTTTGTACATACAATTTCGATTATATATGCTGATGCAAATGGTATTACAAAATATACTAATAAAATGGTTAATATATTCATCATAGTGCTTCCTGTCATAAATGACATAGCATTGATTGGTCCTACAAGGCCTGAGAAACCAAATCCTGCTGAAGCTGTTGTACCTTGTATATTAAATACATATGCAAGTATTCCACATACTATCGCATTTGCGATTAAAGGAATATTCATAATTGGATATCTCAACCAGTTTGGCATATACATTTTCATTGATCCTAAGAATACTGATAATGGAACACCAATTTTATTTACATACATAGCGCCAACGATTAGTGTCATACATGCTGAAGCAATACCTAAGTTTGCCGCACCTGATGCTAATCCTTCAAGACCCACAGCATAAGCTATAGCTACTGTTGAAATTGGTGATACTATAATGATTGCAAAAGATATTGATAATAATATACTCATTAATAGTGGTTGTAATTCTGTAAAGTTCTTAATTACTGCACCGATTGCTGCTGTAATTTGTTTTACATAAGGTAATAATAATGTGCTTATAGTACCTACAATTAATACAACTATAACTGGCGCTAATATCATTGTTAAGCTTCCTAATTTACCTCTTAATAGGCTTAGTAAATATACTGCCATTGAAGCGGTAATCATTGTATTGATAAGATCACCAATACCGACTGCTACTAAACCTGCTTCTGATGCAACTAGAATACCTGATCCTATTAGTGTTGAAACTCCTACTAATGCAGTTTCAATTGGTAATAATTTGAATTGATAACCTATAAATACACCAACTAAAATAGGTGTTGCAGCTTGTGACATTAATAAGATAGTATGTATAGTTTGAAATATTGGATGCTTAGGTGCTAGAGCTTTGAATATCTCTCCTAATATAGCATTTGGAATCAAACCTACAACAATACCCATTGCTGTACCGTTTAAGATTTTCATTAGAAAACCTTTTAAATCTATTTTTTCATTCATAAAACCCCTCCTTGTTTTTATTACTATTAAATGGTACTACCTTGTCTAATGTTTGTCAAATTAAATCATACTAAATTAGTTGGGATTAAGTAGAGCTTAAAAAATAAAGAAGTTGAATAGCTATTGAGTTATAAACTATGTATATTTTATATAAATATATTTTAAAATGCATAAGTTAAAAATTTTTTTTGTTTGTTATAATAGAAATATAGAAAATGATTGGGGATATTAAAATGACGAGAAAATTAATAGTTATAGATTTGGATGGTACACTTTTAAGCCATTTTAAAAGAATACCTTTGAGAAATAAAAATGCTGTAATCCAAGCTCAAAAAGAAGGTCACATAGTTATGATTGCAACCGGAAGACCGCTCGAAACAAGTATTGAATATGCTAGAGAAATAGAAATTGACAAATATAGTGGGCTAGTTGCTAGCTACAATGGATCTGTACTTACAGATATAAAAAATGGGGAGGAATTGGTAAATATAAAATTTGAACTAGACTTATTAAGAAGAATTATTTCATTTATCGATGAATTGGAAGTAGATTATTCAGTTATGAGAAATAATGTTCTTTATACTAATGAGCATAGTAAATTTTTGGTTAGACTTTATAGAATGCTTGCTGGTCAATCGGTGGTTAAAAATAGACAATTTTCAGATAGAATAGATTTCACAGCTAATAAAGTTTTGCTTAATGATACAAAAAAGCATTTAAGGGTAACTAAGAAATTATTAGAAGAGAAGTTTGGAGATGATATTAATATTAGTTTTTCATCACCAGTTAGTCTTGAAGTGACTCCGATAGGAGCTTCTAAAGGAGATGTATTAATCAATGTGGCTAAAGAATATGGTATAGATATTAAAGATACTATAGCCATAGGAAATACTGGTAATGATGAGTCAATGATTAAAGTGGCAGGAACTGGCGTTGCTATGAAAAATGGTTCAAAGTCATTAAAGTCTATTGCTGATGTGATAACTGGAAAGAATTATCAAAGTGGAGTTGGCGAATTTATTGAGAAATATGTGCTAAAAGGAAAATAATATTATGAATGTATTAGTATATTTAGGTTCAAATTTAGGAGACGAAGAATATTTTAGAGATAGTGCATTGGAAATAGCTAATTGGATTGGAGATAATAAATATAGACTAATTTATGGTGGTAATGAAAATGGCCTTATGGGAGTACTTGCAGGAAGAGCGTTAGAAAAAGGGTCTGAAGTAATTGGTGTTATGCCAAGATTTTTAATAGGTATGGAAAAACCACATAAAGATCTTACAGAGTTCATAGAAGTTGATACTATGTCTGAAAGAAAAGATTATATTAGAAGTATATCTGATATCTGTATAGCTTTACCAGGTGGACCTGGAACTATGGAAGAAATAACAGAAGCTATATCTCTATATAGAGTTAAACAAAGCGATGTTCCTTGCGTATTTTACAACAAAAACGGATATTATAATCATATGAAAGAAATGTATGATTTAATGCTTAAACATGGTTTTATGACCAAAGAAGAAAGAGATTCTATATTATTTACTGAAAATGTAAAAGAGATTGAAGAATTTTATAAGAGGATGAAGAAATAATGAGCATATTTGAATTCTTTAAAAATATAAAAACGGAAGATAAGGAAATTCCAAATTTTGATAAATCAGATTTTATTAGAAAACATTTTATTTTTAAGGGAAGAGTTCAAGGTGTGGGATTTAGATATACTCTATATGATATATCTAACAAAATTGGACTTACTGGTAAGGTTAGAAATTTATATGATGGAACTGTAGAAGCAGAGATTCAAGGTGAAATAGATAAGATAGAGTATGTTATCAATTATATGAAAAATAGACAATTTATAGGTATTGATGAAATTGAAACTAAAAAAATTGACTTAGTTACAGGAGAAAAAGAATTTATAATTGATAATTAGATAGAATAGTTCATCAAGTATTTAATGAATATAGAAAGTAGAAGGAGGAGTCTTTGAATTTATTACTAGAAAAACTAAAAGACATGGCATCGACGGTATTACCAATAGTTGTTATTGTTTTTATTATTAATTTTACTCTTGTGCCACTATCGACTCCCGTATTAATAAGATTTGTAATAGGTGCAATTTTAATAATACTAGGACTTACACTATTTTTACTTGGTGTCGATTTGGGGATAACACCATTTGGAGAAAAAACGGGTAATTCACTAGCTCAAAAGAACAATATTTTAATAGTGCTTTTAGCTGGTTTAATATTGGGTTTCTTTATTTCAATTGCGGAACCAGGATTATTAGTATTAGGATCACAAGTTGAGCAGGTTACTCAAGGTTCAATTAGTGCAACAAATCTATTTATTGTAGTGTCAATAGGTATGGCCGTTATGATTTCAATAGGATTTTTAAGAATATTCTATAATATTCAATTAAAATATCTATTATATATAATTTATGGACTAATATTCATAATGGCGTTTTTAGTATCGGAAGAATTTTTAGGAATATCATTTGATGCATCCGGAGCTACAACAGGAGTATTGGCTGTTCCGTTTATACTTGCTCTTTCCGGTGGTATATCAAGATTGAAACGTGATAGTGTCGCTGGGGAAGAAGATAGTTTTGGGCTTGTTGCATTAGCTTCATCAGGAGCGATTATTGGGGTTATGGTTTTAGATATAATAACTCCAAAGAATGAATTTTCTCACGATTTGGCGATTATATTAGAAAAATCCGATCAAGTAATTAAACCGTTTTTAGATATAGCTTGGGGGCATATTGTAGAATCAATAGTTTCATTAGGACCATTATTATTAATTTTTGTTGTTCTAAGTATCTATGATTTTAAAATTTCTAAAAGAGAAAATAGAAAGATTTTAACAGGATTCCTATTTGCATTTGTTGGATTAATGATATTCTTAATAGGTGTAAATGGTGGATTTATGGAAGTTGGAGTCCTTATAGGTGAAGGACTTTCAGATATGAATAATAGTTTTTGGTTAGTATTTGTATCTTTCTTTGTAGGCGTAGTTACTATATTAGCGGAACCTGCAGTATATGTATTGACCAGACAAATTGAAGATGTAACATCCGGTTATGTAAGAAGACAGGCTGTTGCTACATCTTTAGCGCTAGGTGTTGGGATAGCAATTGCATTATCTTCACTTAGAATTGTAATTCCGAGTTTGAAATTGTGGCATTTACTATTACCTGGATATATTATTGTAATGATATTAACATTCTTTACACCAAATCTATTCATAGGTATAGCATTTGATGCTGGTGGTGTTGCAACAGGGCCTATGACTGCGACATTTATTTTAGCATTTATACAAGGGGCGGCTAATGTAAATACTATGGCGAGTCTTTTAATTGAAGGATTTGGTATGATTTCACTCGTTGCAATGATGCCGATTATAACATTACAAATACTTGGTGTCTTATTTGAAATTCGAAAGAAGGAGGATAGTAATGAGTAGTAATTATCAATTAATACGAATTATTCTACCTAAAGGTAAAGCGACAAAAGTATTAAAATTTGCTAAGAAGCATGGAGTGACTGGTGGAACAATAGAATTAGCAAGAGGTACTGAAAGTAATAAATTATTAAATTTTCTTTCAATATATGATGACTCTAGAGAGTTACTTATGATGGCCACCGATAAAGAAACATTTGATAAAGTTGTGCCATTAATTGTAGAAAAATTTGAACTTGAAAAACCTAATAAGGGGATACTATTTTCCACAATTATTAATACTTTATATAGCACTGATGGAATATGCAAAACTGAAGAACAATTAGGAGTATCTATGTATAAATTATTGACTATAATAGTTGAAAAAGGTAAGGCAGAAGATATAGTTGAGACGGCTAATCAAGCTGGTGCAAGAGGTGGTACTATATTACATGGTAGAGGAGCTGGTACAACAGAAACAAGAATGGTATTTAATATAGAGATAGAACCAGAAAAAGATATATTATTGATAGTAGCAAAAAATGATAACTATAAAGCTATTGTTGATGCGATAAATGATGAGCATCATATTCAAAATCCAGGGAAAGGGATTTTGTTTGTTCAAGATATTACTGAGGCACACGGATTATACGAATAGTCTTTATTTTAATAATATTTATATATCTTTACAGATATAAATAGTTACTTTTTAGGAAATTGATTTCCTGTCGCATTATGTGATTTAAATCATATATATTTTAGAAAAAAATATGTATAATAAAAGTAATAACAAATGTTATATTAATGGTGTGTCGAATTGATGCACCATTTATTTTGCTGAAACTGGAAAATGATGTCAACATTGTTAAATTAATAATTTTGATGTAATTATATTATTTATTGGGTATAATAATATTTGAAGTATAAAAAATAAGAAAGGGAGAATTATGGGCAAATATTCAAAGAAATTAACTAAAGAACAAAAGCTGGAAATGCTTGAGTTAATGGAAATTAGTAGACATTTTGATTTACAATTATCAAGATTGTATTCAAGAGGTTTAGTAGCTGGTATGACACACTACTCAGTTGGTGAAGAAGCAGCTAATATAGGAGCAATTTATGCTTTAAGAAAAGAAGACTTAATGTATTCTAACCACAGAGGTCATGCTCAAACAATTGCGAAAGGGATCGACATCAAGAGAATGATGGCGGAAATTTTAGGTAAGGCACCAGGATATTGTAAAGGCCGTGGTGGTTCAATGCACGTTTTCAATCTAGAAGTAAACAATATGGGTTGTAATGGTATAGTTGGTGGTGGACACGGACTATCAATTGGTGCGGCATTCGCTCAAAAGTACAACCAAACAGACAATATCGTTATGTCATGTATGGGTGATGGTTCAACAAACGAGGGTTCATTCCACGAAACACTAAATATGGCATCAATCTGGGATTTACCAGTTGTCTACTATGTAATCAATAATAAATATGGTATATCAATGGATATTAACAATGCTATGAATGTTCCAAGAATTGTTGACAGAGCACCAGCTTATGGAATTCCTGGAATTTATATTGAAGATGGTAATGACCTATATGCCTGTCTCTTATACACATCTCCGAGCCCACGAGACAAGAGGCAATCT
>CAMXYZ010000029.1 GCA_947253305.1 uncultured Helcococcus sp. | reverse complement strand
AAATGAATTAGGAATTAGATGTATAGGTGCGCCTATCTATAATAGTACTAATAATATTTGTGGAGCTCTATCAATATCTGGTCCTATTTCTAGAATAAATTCAGAAACTTTAGAATCTTATGCTCAGCCTTTAATAGAAGCAACACAAGAAATATCTCGTAAAATGGGATATTTAGGATAGAAAAATTAGGGTATTGTAAAAATAGCAATACTCTTTTTTTATAAATGCTTGCAAATGTTTTCTTAATCTAATATAATGATAATAGGAAAACATGAAACATCATTTCACAATGTGAAACAACGGTGAAATTTATTTCGAATGGAGGGAAGATGCATAAACAATATAAGAAGATATCAGGTTTTTCAGATGAAATTGATTCATCATTGAAAGTTCAATTAGAAAGTTTAAATAAACTAAATATTTCATATATGTCTATAAGAGGTGTTGGAGAGAAAAATATCGGAGATTATGATTTAGAAAGTTTTAATCGTGAAGTGCAACCTCTCCTAGATGAATATAATATAAGAATTTCATCAATTGGTTCTCCTATAGGAAAGATTGAAATAGATGATGAAGAAGCTTTTGAAAAGCAGAAAACTGTTTTAGAAAACTTATGTCAGATTTGTAAGGATAAGGATATCAAATATATAAGAATGTTTTCATTCTATATGCCAGAAGGCAAAGATCCTAATGGCTATAAAGATGAAGTATTAAATAAATTAAAAGTATTCATCGATATAGCAAATAAATATGATGTAGTTTTAGTTCATGAAAATGAAAAAGACATTTTTGGCGACAATATTGAAAGATGTAAAGTATTAGCTGAAAATCTATATGGAGATAATTTTGGATTAATCTTCGATTTTGCTAACTTCGTTCAGGTAGGGGAAGATACTCTTAAAGCTTATGAAGTATTAAAAGATTATGTTCTGTATATTCATATAAAAGATGCGAAATATGGAACTAATCAAAATGTCGTAGCAGGAACTGGTGATGGAAATATCTATGAGATATTAAAAGAAGAATTTAATAAAGGATATGATGGATTCATAACATTAGAACCTCATTTAGTACAATTTGATTCCTTGAAAGATTTAGAAAAGGACGATGTTGACGAAGTGATAAAAGAAAATTTAGCTAAAGATGGTTTTGATGGATTTAGATTACAACTTAATGCAGTAAATGAAATATTAAAAAATATAGAGGAGGATAAAATTGGATAAATTAAGATATGGAATTATTGGTGTCGGTGTTCAAGGGAAGGCTTACGCAAAATTCTTAACAGAAGGTAATGTAAAAAATGCAGAATTAGGAGCTCTATGTGATATAGATCCTGAAGTTAAAAAATATTGTGAAGAAAATTATGGCGACTATCCATTCTACGATACTTATCAAGAATTGATAGATTCAGGAAAAGTAGATGCGATTATAACCACAGTACCTCACTATTTACACCCTGAAATGGGGATATATGCACTAGAACATAATGTAGCAGCTTTAGTTGAAAAGCCAGCAGGTGTATATACTAAGCAAGTAAGGGTACTTAATAAAGTAGCTGAAGAACATCCAGATGTTGCTTTCGGTATAATGTTTAATCAAAGAATGAATCCTTTATATCAAAAATTGAAAGAAATTGTTGATGAAATTGGAAATATTAGAAGAACTAACTGGATTATAACAACATGGTGGAGACCACAATCATATTATGATCAATCAGCATGGAGAGCAACTTGGGAAGGTGAAGGTGGTGGAGTTCTAGTAAATCAAGCACCACATCAATTAGACCTATTCCAATGGATTTGCGGAATGCCAAAGAAAGTATATGCTAAGACTAGAGAAGGTTTCCAAAGAGATATTGCTGTTGAAGATGAAGTTACAGCATTATTCGAATATGAAAATGGTGCAGTAGGTGCATTCATTACATGTACACACGATATCGTTGGTACCGATAGATTAGAAATTTACGGTGACAAAGGTAAGATAATCGTTGAAAATTCAAACAAAGTTATAATCAAGAGATTGAATAAAACAGAGCAAGAATTGAACAAAGAAATGGATATGATGACTGTTCATAAATTAGTATCCGGTGGTGGTACAGGACAACTTTATTCAGAAGAAATAATTGAAATTCCAGATCAATGGGGTACACAACATTGTCTAGTAATGGAAAACTTTGCTAATCATGTACTAAATGGAGAAGAATTAATTGCAGATGGTAGAGAAGGTATTAAGGGAGTAATCCTAGCAAATGCTATCCAATTATCAGGATGGTTAGGTGAAGAAGTTGAATTACCACTAGATGATGATTTATTCCTAGCTGAATTGAATAAGAAAATAGAAGAAGAGAGAAAGAAGAAATAGAATTATTTATGGAGGGATAATGAAACTTAAAGTTGCTTTAATAGGATTAGGTACAGTTTCACATATTCATAAATATATTGTTGAAAAATCAGAATACTCAGAGATAGTTGCTCTATGCGATATAGATGAGAGTAAAAAAATAGATGGATATAATTTCTACACTGATTATAAAGAAATGATTGATAAAGAGGAAATAGACGTAGTGCATGTGCTACTTCCTCATTATCTTCATATAGAAGTTACAAAATACTGTGTTAAGAATAATATTCATGTTCTATTAGAAAAGCCTATTGGAATTTCATATAAGGAAGCAAAAGACCTAGCCAATTTTATAGAAGATTATCCAAATGTTAAAGTGGCAGTCTGTCTTCAAAATAGATTAAATGACTGTACGAAATTCTTAGTGAAATTGGTAGACAATAAGAGATTGGGAGAACTAGTTGGTATAAAAGGAAATGTAAGCTGGTTCAGACCTAAAGAATATTATACAGAAGCTCCTTGGAGAGGAACTATATTGGAAGCTGGTTCAGGTGTAATGATTAATCAAGCTATACACACTATAGATTTAATGTATCTAATAGCTGGGAAGGCGGAATCCTTAAAAGGTGGAATGGATAATATTTATCACGATTATATCGAAGTTGAAGATTTTGCTTATGCCAATATTGAATACAAAAATAATGTGAAGGGTTTATTTACAGCGACCACAGCGAACACAACAAATTCTTCAGTGTATTTAGTAGCTTATTTTGAAAATGGAGAATTAATCATACAGGATAATAAATTATATCTAAAAGATTATATGGAAGAAGAGCCTACAAAACAATTATTAGTTGAAGATGAGAAGCTTCCAGGAAGTAAGTTTTACTATGGAGCGGGGCATAATAGGTATATCAATGGATTTTATCAAGATATATTAAATGATACTTCTAATTATATAAAGGTTAAAGATGCTCTCGAAATGCATAGGATAATTGATGGGATTAAGCTATCACATGAGACTCATCAAAGAGTTTATTTAAAGGATTTGGAGGATTAAATGAAAGAATTAAAACTTGGCGTTCAAATGATGATGCTAAGAGAACAAGTTGCTGAAAATGGACCATATGAAGTAATGAAAAAATTAAATGATATGGGATTCAAATATGTAGAAATTTCTCAAATAGAAATGTCAGATAAAAATATAGACGAATTTAATAAAGCTTTCGAAGATTTTGGAATGTCAGCTCTAGCTATTTCTGCGCCTCTATATAAAAATGAAATGGATCCAGATACACCATATCTAATGGAAAATGTCGATGTATTTATCGACCATGCGAAGAGATTAAATTCAAATTATATAAGAATTGGGATGATACCTTTCTCATTAATGAATGATAAAGAAGGATTAAGAGGATTCTCAAGGGATATGGAAAAAGTTGCCGGTCAACTAAAAGAGCATGGCATCAAACTTTATTACCATAATCACCATATTGAATTTACAAAATTAGATGGCGAATATATTTTAGATTTACTTCTATCAGAAGCTCCATCTATAGGATATGAACTTGATGTGCATTGGGTTCATAGAGGTGGATTTAATCCAGTTGATGTGATAAATAGACTAAGTGGTAAAGTAGATCTAATACACTTGAAAGACTACAAATTGAGGCCATTAAGCATTGAAGAATTTGATTTTTCAAAACGTGATGAATTTATGTCTACATTTACAAGCAATATCCAATTTGCAGAAGTTGGAGATGGTAATTTAGATTTTAAAGAAATCATTAAAGCTGGAATAGGTTCAAATGTTGAATACTATATTATTGAACAAGATGACACTTATGGAAAAGATCCATATGAATGTCTAAAATCAAGTAAAGAATATTTAGATAAATTAGCTTCAGAAAACAATTGGAAATTTATCTAATTTTAAAGAATGAGCTACTATCTTAAAAATGGTAGCTTTTTCATAACTTAATTATAAAATTAATGTAATAATATTAAAACATTTAATAGATTATATAAATATTTACAAAAAAACTTTGAAAACTTTTTCAAAATATTATATAATGATATTAGCGAAACGAAGTTTCACAATATGAAACTATCGTAAATATAAGAATCTCATCCACAGGTTCTTAAGCGGAAAATATTACATACAAAGGGGAAGATTATGGAAAATAACACACAAAACAAATTAACCCTTAAGCACATAATTGGTTATGGTGCAGGGGACGCGGGTGGAGTAGTTACTCTTATTGCGGTAACATCTTACTTAAACAGATATGTAACAAATGTACTAGGTATCTCGTTTGGTACTCTAGCAACCCTATTATTCATCTGGAATATGTGGGATATGCTAAATGATCCTTTAATGGGTACATTAATGGATAAGGCTTTTGAAAAGCATCATGGAAGCAAGGATAAATTTAGACCATGGATACTAAGATCAATTCCATTAATTTGTATAGGTTTAATTGCATATTACTTTGTACCTAGCAAATTAGGTGGTTGGGCTACATTAGCTACAGTATTTATACTAAAGATAGTATATGAATTTGGTTATACAATGGTAAATATTGCTATGGGTTCATTATTAGGTGTTATGGCAACTAATGATGAAGAGCGTACAACATTAGCTTCAGCTCGTGGTATTGGTTCTACAATTGGTATATTTATTTCTTCATATACAGTACCAAAGATATTAGCAAGATTTGGTGAAACAAGTCAAGGTTACTTCTATGTAGGTCTCTTTGCTGCAGCGGTAGGTGGTTTCTTAATATTCTTACACTATGCTTTAACAGAAGAAAGAAAAATAGAGCCTGTACAGGTTGAAAAAGAAGAAGAAAAAGTTAAATTTACAGATATATTTGTAACATTAAAGAAAAATAGAGCATTCTTAGCACTATGTATACATTCAATAGCAATCGTGTTTTCAAGTGGTTTAGCAGCAGCTACATTACCATATATTGCAGCTGACCATTATGATGCTATAGGAGCATTATCAACAGGAGCATTGGTAAATACAATAATGCAATTAGTATTATTATTCAGTTCACCATTCCTAGTTAGAATATTCAAATCAACAGTTAACTTAATAAGAGTTTATTTAGTAATAAGTATCGCACTATTTATCGGTTTATTCTTTACACTAAAGGGCGGACAAATTCCAGCGATGACATATGTAATTTGGTTATCAGTAGCCAATGGTATTGGACAAATGTCTGTACAATTACAATGGGGATTAGTATCTGAATCAATCGACTATAACGAATATATAACAGGTAAGAGAAGTGAAGGTTCAATATATGGTAACTTCTCACTAACAAGACGTCTTGGTCAAGTATTCTCAGCATCTGTAACAGCTTGGATGATTGGTGCAATTGGATATAATATTGAAGCTGCGAAACAAGGTGTAAAACAATCAGCAGAAACAATATCATCATTGATGACAATCAATACTTTAGTTCCAGCATTGATAACAGTTATTTCACTATTATCATTCACATTTGTATGGAATATTGATGATAAATTAAGAAAAGAGATAGCTGAATTTAACAAGTCTAAATTAGATACTGAAGAATAAATAGCTATAAAGTAAATTTGTATTTTATATAAAAGAAAAGGGGTTAGGATGACTAATTTAGTAGATTTAAGAAAGAAACCATACAATCTAGATGACGAAGCAATAAATTGGATAGAAAAAACTATTAAAAATATGTCAGTAGATGAAAAGATTGGACAATTATTCTTCAATATGGGTTCAAGCAGAGATGAAGCATATCTTAGAGATATATTAGATAACTATCATATTTCTGCTGTAAGATACAATAAAGGACCAGCAAGTGAAATTTATGATCAAAATATGATATTACAGAAGTTTTCAAAGATTCCTATGTTAATATCAGCAAATACAGAAGCTGGTGGTGATGGAGCTGTTACTGACGGTACAAAAGTTGGTGATGAAGTTAAGATAGCAGCTACAAATGATCCAAGTTATGCATATAAAATGGGACAAATAGCTGGACTAGAAGCTTCAGCAGTTGGATGTAATGCATCCTTTGCTCCAATAGTAGACTTATCAAGAAACTGGAGAAACCCAATTATCGCTAATAGAACTTGGGGAGCAGATGTTGATCAAGTTATTGAACTTTCAAAAGAATATATGAGAGGTATTATGGAATATAATATAATGCCTTTTGCAAAACATTTCCCAGGAGATGGAATTGACGAAAGAGATCATCATTTATCCTACGCTTCTAATCCAATGAACAAAGAAGAATGGATGAGTACATTTGGCAAGATTTACAAAGAATTATCAGATGCAGGCCTTCCAGGAATAATGGCAGGACATATCCATTTACCAAATGTCGAAAAAGAAATGTATCCAGATAGAGAACTAGATGATATGCTTCCAGCTTCACTAAATAAGACATTATTAGATGAATTATTGAGAGGCGAATTAGGATTTAACGGAGCAATAGTTACTGACGCATCACATATGGTAGCTATGACATCATCAATGCCAAGAAGAATATTACTACCAACTGCTATAGAAGCGGGTTGTGACTTATTCCTATTCTTCAACGATCCAGACGAAGATTTCCAATGGATGAAGGAAGGATATGAAAATGGAATATTATCTGAAGAAAGATTACATGATGCTTTAAGAAGATCACTAGGTTTAAAAGCTAAGATTGGTCTTCATAAATATATGGATAATAGAGAAGCTCTATTCAAACCAAAAGAAGAAGCCATGGCATTAATCAATACTAGCGATTCACAAAAAGTATCAGATGAAGTAGCGGATAAAGCTATAACACTAGTAAAAGACAAGCAAAAAGATATATTCCCAATAACTCCTGAAAGATATAAGAGAATACTTATAGTTGATGTTGAAGGACACAAAGGTGGATTTGGTGCATTTATTGCAGGAAATAAACTTAAAGCTTCTGAAAGAGTAAAAGAATTACTTGAAGCTAGAGGTCATGAAGTTACTTTATGGGAAAATACCGAAGAAAGAATAATGAATTTACCTCCAGAAGAAAGAAAATCAGCTTTAGCTAATGTTTATGCTCAAAAGAGACCAATATCTGATCTTACAGATAATTACGACTTAATTATAAACTTAGTAAATGTAAATCCTGGTGGAACAGTACAACGTATAATATGGCCAGCTTCAAAAGGAACTCCTGACCAACCATTCTATGTTCATGAGATTCCAACAGTAGTTGTGTCAATTCAACATCCATTCGTACTTGCGGATATGCCACAAGTTGGAACATATATCAATGCTTATGATGGAGAAGAAAACACACTTGAAGCATTAGTGAAAAAATTAGCGGGAGAATCTGAATTTACCGGAGTATCATCTGTAGATCCATACTGTGGATTAATTGATACTACGATTTGGAAAGAATATAACTAAGGAGTAAATTAATGAAAGAATACTTAGTTTGTATCGATTCTGATGGTTGTGCGATAGATGCGATGACCATCAAGCATGAAAGAGCATTTGGGCCTGTGTTTGTTGAGACTTTCGGTCTTCAAAAACACAGAGAAGAAATCTTGAAAGAGTGGGAGAAATTAAATCTATACTCTTTAAGCAGAGGTATTAATAGATTTCGTGGACTATATGAAATAATGAAATATGTTATTAAAAATTTCGAAGATATAGATGGTTTTGAACACTACGAAAAATGGGTTAATACAACTTCTAATTTTTCTAACGATAGTATAGAAAAAGAAATAGAAAACAATAATCACGAAATTTTCAAGAAAGTATTGAAATGGTCAAATGATCTGAATGAAGTTGTTAAAAATATTCCTGAAGAAGATATAAAGGCATTCGAGAATGCTAAGAAAACTATAGAAGATATTAGCAAAACAGCTGACATAGCTATAGTATCTTCCGCCAACAAACATGCCATTGAATCTGAATGGGAAAGAGAAGGATTATTAAAATTTGTTAAATACTTTTGTACTCAAGAAGTAGGAACAAAAGAATACTCAATCTCTAAACTATTAGAAGAGGGTTATGATAAAGAAAAAGTGATAAAAATAGGGGATGCTATGGGAGATTTAAATGCTGCTTTAGCGAATGATGTATATTTCTATCCAATATTAGCAAATAACGAAGAAGAAAGTTGGAAGGAATTTGACGAGATTTATTTTGAAAAATTCTTAAATGGTCAATACAATCAAGAGGAATTAATTCATAAGTTCAAATCTAATTTAGAGTAAAACAAAAAGCTATTACACATTTTGTGCAATAGCTTTTTGAATTTTAAAGTATAGTAATTATTTATTTAGAATGCTGTCCAGCCACCGTCTGCTACTATGGTTGTACCATTGATAAAACTAGAATCATCTGAAGCTAAGAATAGCATCACATTTGCGATTTCGTGAGGTTCACCAGTTTCTGGATATAATTCAAAACCTTTCATTAGTTTATTTAATACATCCATATTTGGTTCTGTAACTTTATGTCCTATTTCTGTTGCGATTGATCCTGGTGCGATTGCATTACATCTTATTCCCTTGTCTTGGAACATGAATCCTATATGTTTGGTCATACCAACTAAAGCGTGTTTTGAAGCTACATAAGCCATACCACCACGACCGCCATATAGTCCTCCAACTGATGCAGTGTTAATAATATTACCGTAATTTTGCTTTATCATATGTTTTAATACTTCTCTTGTCAATCTCATTGGTCCGGTAACATTTATATCTAATACTCTATCCCAAACTTCATCAGTCATATTGTCAGCTGAAAGATAATTATCCAATACTCCGGCATTATTTATCAATACGTCTATTCTCCCGTATAATTCAATTGTCTTATTAACAATTCTTTCAATATCTTCTTGTTTGGATACATCTCCAGCTAGAGCGTAAACTTCTCCAGGAAATACTGATGCTTTTTCAACAATTTTGTTAAGCTTATCTTCTGATCTAGCAACAATAACTACTTTAGCACCCTCTTCAGCAAATCTTAATGCGGTTGCTTCACCGATACCTGAACTTGCTCCTGTCAAAATAACTACTCTTTCATTCAATCTCATTGGACCGTCCTCCTATCCATTAATCTTACTATTTATGTACCCAGAAAATGAAAACATTAACATTTAAATTTTAAAATTTTCAATATAGCAATTTATTAATTTTTGTTACCAATTAAGCTATATTTTTGTTTATTTAAATTTTAAAAGGGTAATCTTTATATTGTAAACAGATATTAAATATATCAGCTAAATTGTTTTATAAACAAAAAGGAGTATGAATTATGAAATATGATTATACAGATAGAGGTAAACAACCAGTAGTAGAAGATATCGAAGGCATGACCTTAGATAATGAAAATTTTAGAACTACTATTTGGACAGGGGATAATTTACAAGTAACAGTTATGACAATCCAACCTGGTGACGATATTGGATTAGAAATACACGAAGGTATCGACCAATTCTTAAGGATTGAACAAGGTACAGGAATATGCAAGATGGGTCCAAAAGAAGATGAATTAACTTTTGAAAAAGAAGTTAAGGCGGATTATGCGATATTTGTTCCACAGAATACATGGCACAATGTAATCAATACAGGCGAAGAACCATTGAAGCTATATACAATCTATGCAGGTCCAGATCATGTACCAGGTACAGTTCACAAAACTCATGAAGATGCAAAAAATGATCCAAATGAGCATTAAAATTAAATAAAAATACAAAAGGCTGCCATATCTATGGTAGCTTTATATTATTGAAACTGAAAGATTATAAAAAAATAAATAGTAAATTTAATAAAATATATTTTATTAAGATAGCAAATATATGATATAGCAACTATTAAAATATATTAATATTTTAAAACTGTGTAAATCTCTCTAATTCTCTATTTTCTTGAAATATGTAATTAACTTGTAACAATTATCACAAATTAATTACAATTTATATTTATTATTTTGTTTTTATGTGATATAATATTTTACACGAAAGTTATTATTATTATTTTGAATTTATATACAATGTTCAAATTGAATTTATATACATGTTCAAATTATCGAAGGAGAAAAGGATGAAGTTAAAAAAAATATATAAGAATATTACAAAAATATTCATAGCCTTTCTTATTTTGTTTTCAATTGGAAGCATGAGTGAAGCAGAGGCAACTACAAGAAAATCATTGGGAGCAGCAGTTAATTATTATATTGTACCTTCCAATAGCACTACAAGGAATTATTATAATAATAATAATAAATATTGTTATTCACATTATTACTATAATTATTATTGTAAGCCTAGTTATACTAAGAGAGCAGGCTATATAACAGTACGTAAATATTGGGCTGGTGATCGTTTGGCATATGGAGAACAAAGACCTGATGTTTACTTTCAATTATATAAGAATGGAGAAAAAGTAGGTTCTCCAAAGAAAGCTCACTCAAATAGAGTAAAATATAAAATTGCAGATTATAGAGAAATCCCACAATACTCAGTAGAAGAGGTGAATGCGGATGGTACACCATGGTCAGCGCCAGGTTACGAAGCTGGACCAACTTCTAGAGTAAGTATGGTAGATAAGTGTAATGGTGTAGTTAATGTTACAAATATGAAGAGATCTCAACCAACTCCAGGAAAGATTTATGTATGTAAATCATGGAAGGGTGCTGGATTAAGATATGGAGAAAGCCGTCCAGATGTATATTTTGAACTATACAAAGACGGAGAATCTACTGGAGTAAGAAAAAAACTTGACCCAAGAACAAATATTGTAGAATTTACAGTAGATAATTATAAAGAAATGAATAGATAC
>CAMXYZ010000028.1 GCA_947253305.1 uncultured Helcococcus sp. | reverse complement strand
TATATACACAAAAAGACCGCAGCTTTTAAACTACGGTCTAATTTTTTGTCCTCACGTAAACCACTTGGAACTATTATTCAATTAATTCTTTTTAACAAATGTTCCCATTTTAATCCCAGTTACAGTTTTTAATCTTCTGTAACTATTGATTTTACATGATTTTACCAATGTCCTCTCAGAAACTTTCAGTTTCTTCGCTTAGTTTTGTGCTAGCCCGTCTGGCTATGGGAAGACCCACCACGCGAAGTCCTAACCCTATTTCGTCAGAAATAGCTGGTAGGCCTGGTGCAGTGGCTGAGTGGTCTCGAAAATGACCGATGCATATGCATCGGTCACCCTAAATTCAAGATAATTTGTGAGGAAAAATGGATGAAATAGACGAAGTACAAAAAAGCCCGCAGTGAGGCGTACCTTAGTACTCCGTAACGAGGGCTTTTTGAAACGAGTCTAGTTCGCCATTTTTACCACTTTCCTCTCGAAAACTCTCCTGAGTTTTCTCGCTTAGTTTTTCGGACTCACTTCGTTCGTCTCGAAAATGACCGATGCTTTCGCATCGGTCACCCATAGATGGTGGGACTACTCCCATTCAACTACATACGGTGGTTTAATGGGCTATTAATTTAGCCCTATTTTATTTTAAAATTTTAATTAATAATTAATATACGAATATTGCTACAAGAAAACCAATTATAGTAGCGATAAGATACCATAAAAATTTATTCTTTTTAATATTTACATCCTAAATTATTTTACTTAATATATTTAATCAATTCGTTGTAAATGTCTTCTTCGCTATTTGCTGTAATTAATTTATCGATAAGTGTTTGATCTTCAGCAAGTCTAGCAACGCCAGATAATATTTTTAGATGTGTATTACCTTTACCTGCTGCCCCTATTAATATCTCAGCTTTATTTCCATTGCCAAAATCGATTCCATCTTTGTATTGTAAAACAACTATACCTGATTGTATAATTAATGCTTGAGATTCTCTATCACCATGAGGAATAGCAATACCATAATTCATATAAGTTGATAATAGATCTTCTCTATGTAACATAGATTCAACATATCCATCTGCAACATAACCTGCTTCGATTAATTTGTTACCTGCGAACCTAATAGCTTCCTCTTTAGTGGTTGATTGTAGATCTAAAAAAATATTTTCCTTTTCAATTGCAATTTTTGCCATTTCTCCTCCTAGACTATTATTAATTTCTAGTATATTATATCATTAAATAAACAATAATAAAATATAAACACGAAAGGAAATCATTATGATTTCAAGTTTAGACATGTCAATTAAACTAGCGCAGAAAATTAATAAAAAAGGTGGAACTGCCTATTATGTGGGTGGATATATTAGAGATAAATTAATTGATGAAAATTCAATATCTGAAGAGCACGATATAGATATAGAAGTTCATGACATAGATTATGATATTCTTGAGGGGATAATTAATAAATATGGAACAGATTTAAATTATGGTAAGTCCTTTGGTATTACTTCATTAGCTGGTTATAATATTGATATTGCGATGCCTAGATTAGAGACTAATACTGGTGAAGGACATACAGATTTTGAAGTATTAGTGGACAAAAATATTGGAACATATAAAGCTTCAAAGAGAAGAGACTTTACAATAAATTCAATAATGCAAAATATAATTACAGGTGAAATTATAGATCATTTTGCTGGACGAGAAGATATAAAAAATAGAATAATTAGACATATTGATGATGAAAAATTTGTTGAAGATCCTCTAAGGGTATTAAGAGCTTGTCAATTTTCTTCTAGATTTAATTTTAATATAGCTGAAAGTACGAAAGATTTGTGCAGAACAATAGATATAACAAAATTATCTAAAGAAAGAATAATGATTGAACTAGAAAAAGCATTATTACTATCAGAAAAACCATCAATATTTTTTAATGAATTGGACAGTATGGGACATTTAGATTTTTGGTTCAAGGAAATAAAAGAATTGCAAAATATTGAGCAAAGCTCAATACATCACAAAGAGGGAAATGTATATAATCATACAATGATGGTTATAGATGCCGCGGTAAAATATCGAGACAAAGCTTCAAATCCTCTTTATTTTATATTAGCCGCACTTTGTCACGATTTAGGAAAAATTGAAGCTACTACAAATGTATACGGAAAAATTCGTTCATTACAACATGAGATAATAGGGATGGATATAGCTGAAAGATTCCTAAAGAGATTGAGTTCTGAAAAAAGATTAATAAAGTATGTAAAAAACATGGTTAAATTACATATGAAACCGAATATGTATTTTAGAGACAATTCAAAAATTAAATCTACTAATATGATGTTTCATAAATCCATTGAGCCAATTGATTTAATCTATTTAGCTCAAGCTGATAATGAAGGAAAAATATCAGAATATGAAACTAAATCATCAAAAGAATTTTTATTAGAAAGACTAGAGATTTATAATAATCTTATGAAAGAGGATTATATTGATGGAAATGATTTAATAAAAAAAGGTGTAGAAGTTAACGATAATTTCTCAAAAATAATAGACTTTATAACGAAATTAAGAATGGCACAAGTAGGAAAAGATACAGCATTAAAAGAGGCTATAAGGTATGCTAATCAAATAAATGAAAGGAGCTAGTATGAGAAAAGAACTATGCATAGAATCGTATGAAGGCGCAAAACTAGCAAAAGAATTTGGATATGATTCAGTTGAATTAAATCTAGCATTAAATTTAGGTGGATTAACTCCAAGTATTGGAATGGTAAGGTCGATTACTAAAGATTTCGATATAGATGTAATTTGCATGGTAAGAAGTAGACCTGCGGGTTTTCTATATTCAAATGAAGAGTATGAAGCTATGTTACTTGAACTAGATATATTACTTGAAGAAGATATTGCAGGAATTGCTTTCGGATTTTTAACACATAATTACGAAATAGATATTGATAGAACTAAGGAGTTTGTGAATAGAATCCACGATAAAAATAAGATTGCAGTATTTCATAGAGCTTTTGATAATACAAAAGATTATAAGAAAGCTATTGATGATTTAGTAGAAGCTAAAGTAGATAGGGTGCTTACTTCTGGACAAGAGAAGAATGCTATTGAAGGTATTGATAAATTAATTGAAATATCAGATTATTCAGACGGAAGAATTGAAATAATAGCTGGATCTGGATTAAATAGTGTAAATATAAAAGAATTTGTAAAAAATACTAGTATAAATTATGTTCATTCTTCATGCAAGGGGTACAGAGAAGATAATACGACTAGTTTTAATGTTAGTTATAAAGTGTTTAACAATAATAAATATCAAATAAATGATCCAAAAGAAGTCAAAGAATTTGCTAGACAATTGAATGAAATTGATTAATAAGAGACTTTGTTATAATTTTAATTTTTTGTATAATATTATTAGAGAATGTGTCAGGGAAATTAATGAGGTGTGATTATGAATAATTATATTATTTCTTGCGAATCAACCGTAGATTTGAACTATGATTATGTGAGAAGTAGAAATATAGAAGTTATTGAATACTCATATATTTTGAATGGAAAATTATATAAGGATGAAATGGGAAAAGACGAAAAAACTCTACCAGAATTTTATAAAGAATTAAGTAATGGAAATCTGGCGTCTACAACACAGATAAATGAAATGGAATATGAGGAATATTTTATGAAATTGTTAGAAAAATCTGACAATATATTACATGTTTACTTTTCATCTGGCATGACTAAATCTTTTGAAAATGCAGTTAGAGCTGCGGATAAAATAAATGAAAAATATAAAGATAAAAATATAGTTCTTGTCGATTCCTTA
Organism: uncultured Helcococcus sp.; assembly: GCA_947253305.1. Classification (GTDB taxonomy): domain Bacteria; phylum Bacillota; class Clostridia; order Tissierellales; family Peptoniphilaceae; genus Helcococcus. The sequence continues at coordinate 7,445 of CAMXYZ010000028.1, read as the reverse complement.
TCCGGAGCATCAGGGTATGGATTATTGATTGATATGGCTGCCGATCTTAAAGATGAAGGTCTATCCATGGAAGAAGTTAAAGAATGGATAATTAATAATAGATTAAAAGTACATCATTATATATATACAACAGATTTATCTTACTTGCAAAAGGGAGGGAGAGTTTCTAAAACCGAAGCAATTGTAGGTGGGTTTTTAAATATAATTCCTATGATTTATCTCAATAATAAAGGTGAGCTTAAGGTATTTAATAAGACTCGAGGAAAGAAAAAAGTAGTTAAAGAGTTTTTAGAAAAGATGGAACAATATGCTGATAATGGATTAGATTACGAAGGAGGATGTTTTATTTCTCATTCTTCTGCAATCGATTCAGCACAAGAGTTAAAGGAGAGCATAGAATCTAAATTTCCTAATTTAAAAGATAAGGTAAGAATTTATAATACTGGTCCAGTTATTGGAAGTCATACTGGACAAGGGACTGTGGGATTATTCTTTTGTGGAGAGAATAGACCTAATTTAACGAAATAGAAAAATAAAAATGGGGCAATAACCCCATTTTTTCATGTAATCATTCTATTATTTTTTAATTTGCATTATTTCACTTTCACCAGCTACTACATTACCAGAACTTTTATCTAAAGATTTAATAGATTCCATATTTGTAATTACAATTGGTGTTTCTGTTGGGTAACCATGTTCTTTTAATACGTCTAAATCAACTTTTACTAGAACATCACCTTTTTTAACTTTGTCGCCTTCTTCAACAAATACTTCGAAACCATTTCCTTTTAATTCTACAGTATTCATTCCGATGTGAATTAATAGTTCAATACCTTTAACATTAAGTCCTAATGCGTGTTTTGTATGGAAAACTTGGATAACAGTTCCATCAGCTGGAGCAACTACTGTACCATCAGTTGGTCTAATTGCAACTCCATCTCCTAAGAATTTTTGTGCAAAAGTTATATCTTCAACTTGTGTTATATCTACTAATTCTCCTGTCATAGGTGCATATAATTTGATCTTTGATCCAAATAAATTCATATAATCCTCCTAATATCCTCTCTTAGACATTCTTCTATATGTATGTCTCTTTCCTTTTATAGCTATTGAATAAGCCATAATATTTTCTGGTGTAGCAATGCCTGGAGATATTCCACTATCTCCAATATGATGCATATCAGTACCGGCCATTTTACTATTAAGAGCAATTTGCCTAATAGTATTTGTATCTGCTCCTTCTTGAGATGTACCAATTGCTGTTAAACTCATTTTACCATATTTATGGATAAATTGAATAATATTTTTACTTTTTTCTAAATCGAAACCTGGAACTGTTCCTGGAGCAGGTAATAAGATTATGTCTGTACCAGCATCTATGAAGTTTTTAACTATATTTTCATCCATTAATTCTGAACCAGATTCTGAAATAGATCCAGCGGAATGCATTTTACCTGATATAATAATTATCTTATCTCCAAAATGGTTTTTTATATTACGAATAGCTTCATAAATTCCTTCATTAGTAACGCCGGTGTCTGGATTTCCGGTCAAAACTAATATATCTACATCTTGATCGATTAATTTTTGTACATTTTCAATAGTAGATCTTCTGCCTGGTGTCATGCGCCAAATATTATCTTTATCATCGTTATCATTATCTTCATAAACTGGTTCTAGATTGACACCAACTAATCTATTAGTTAATTCTTTTATCTTTTTTAAAGGTTTATCTGAATCGATGCCTTGTATCTTATTTTCATCGCAATCATATAGATTAACTAATATTATATCAGCTCCAAAAGCAGTGGCAAGTTCAGCATTTGATATATCTCCAAGCATAGGGGTGTATTTTCCTATAGTTTCAGAAACTAAAACTCTACCCTCAGATTTTTTAATACTTTCGAGCTTTTCTTTTGCACTCAAACCCCTTAAATCTTCAGCTTGTATATCTAATAATCTTTTTACCATTTATCCCTCCTATAATACTAATATACAATAAGATAGTTAAGTTTTCAAAAATTAATTGATTTATGATAACGTTCTTTTACATTTCAAAAAATTGTGTTATAATCAAATTGATATATAAAAACCATTAAAATTCAATGGTAAAAGTATCAAAAAAACATATAGGAGGAAATATGAAATATTTACAAAGATTAGGTAGATCATTCATGCAAGCAGTTGCTGTAATGCCATTGGCAGCATTGCTATTAGGAATTGGATATCTAATTGACCCTGAGTTTTGGGGTGGAGACAGTGCGATCGCAGCTTTCTTAATTAAAGCTGGTGGATCAATTCTAGATAATTTAGGAATTATTTTTGCGGTAGCAGTTGCTTTTGGTTTATCAAAAGATAACCATGGAGCTGCAGCAGTAGCAGGTTTAGTATCATTCCTTACAATAACAACATTACTAAAAACAGATGCAGTTGCTCAATTAAAATCTTTAGATTTAGAAGCATGGCAAGCAGCAGAACCATTCGAGGTAGCAGCATTTGATGCGATAAATAATAAGAATGTATTTATAGGTATATTAGCAGGTATTATAGGTGGACATACTTATGATAAATTCTATGAAGTTAATTTACCAGATTTCTTAGCATTCTTCTCAGGTAGAAGATTAGTTCCAATTATGGCTTCAATATTCTCATTAATTGCAGCTTTAATTTTAATTTATGTATGGCCAGTAGTATATGTTGCATTAGTAGGATTAGGTCAAGGATTACTAAAAATGGGACCAATCGGAGCAGGTATCTACGGATTTGCAAATAGATTGCTAATCCCAACAGGTCTACATCACGCTTTAAACCAAGTATTCTGGTTCGGATTAGTTGAAATCAATGATATTCCAAACTTCTTAGGAAATGTTCAAGAAGCAATCACATCAACATACCATCCAGGTATGTATCAAGCTGGATTCTTCCCAATCATGATGTTTGGTTTACCAGCAGCAGGTATGGCAATGATTTCAGAAGCTAGACCAGAAAGAAAAGAATTTGCAAAGTCACTATTAATAGCAGGTGCATTAGCATCATTCCTAACAGGTGTTACAGAACCATTAGAATTCTCATTCATGTTTTTAGCTCCAGGACTATATTTAGTTCATGCAATACTAACAGGTATCTCAGTATTCCTATCAGCTCAACTTGGTTGGTATGCAGGATTTGGATTCTCCGCAGGCGCATTTGATATGTTCCTAAGCAGCCAAAACCCAATGGCAGAAGGATGGTACTTCTTAATATTACAAGGTTTAGTATTCGCAGTAATTTATTTCGTACTATTCAAATTTGCAATTAATAAATTTAATATTATGACACCAGGAAGAGAAATTGACTTAGGTACAACAACATCTTCAACAAATAACGCAATGGCAAGTGATAAAGACAATGTAATGGTTGAACAAATCATTAGAGGTCTTGGTGGTGCTGATAATATAGATACACACACATACTGTACAACAAGATTAAGATTAACTGTTAAAGATGACAGCAAAGTTGACGAAGCAGTTATCAAACAAGCTGGTGTCTCAGGAGTTACAAAACCAGGTAAAAATCAAGTTCATGTAATTATTGGACCACAAGTTGAAAGAATACATGGTGTATTTGAAAAACATCTATAAAAATTAATTATATAGAATTAAACTTCGATAAGTTTTAGACTTGTCGAAGTTTTTTACTTTAAAGATGATATTAAAAGAAAATAATAATTTTAAATAATATAAAGATTATCTCTCGATATATGTTATAATCTTATGAGAACTATTTTTATTTAGATAGAATAGGAAGGTTTTATGAGAATAGATAAATTTTTAAAAAATTCGAGAATAATAAAGAGAAGATCTGTTGCTAAGGAAGCGGCAGAAAGTGGAAGAATAAAAGTTAATGAAAAAATTGCTAAACCTGGTACTGAGGTTAAGCCTGGTGATATTATAGAAATTGAATTCGGAAATAGAATTGTTAAATTTGAAGTGTTAGAATTAATTGAATCTTCCAGAAAAGATAGTGCAGAAGATATGTTTAGAGTTATAGAAGGTTGATTATGGATAATAAATCAAATAATGTAAATAGGAATTCAAGAAGAAGGGTTAGGAAGAAAAAGAAAATTGATATATTAACTATTTTTACAATAATTAGTGTAGTGGTATTAATATCTTTAGTTTATAGATTTGTTCAACAAAAAAGAACTATAGCCCAATTACAAGAAGAATCTAGAGAATTGCAAATGCAAAGTGAAGAATTAAAAGAAAAAATATTGAAACTAAATCAGATGGTTGATGATGCCAATTCCCTTGAGTATATTGAAAAGATTGCTAGAGAAAAATTGGGAATGATTAAAGAGGGTGAAAAAATATATTTAACACCTGATGAAATTGAAAAATTGAAAGAAAAAGAATCTGAAACTGAAAAAGAAACAAAAGAAGAAACTAAAGAAGAATCAGAAAACTAAGAGGGCAGTGATGATAGAAAATTATATATTCGATTATATTAAAAATAAGAATATTTTAGTATCTGTTTCTGGAGGAGTCGATTCTATTGTATTGTTAGATATCTTAAATAAGAATAAAGAAAAATATAATTATAATCTTGAAATATTCCATTTCAATCATCAAACTCGAATGAGTTTGTCAAATAAAGATGAAGAATTTGTTTCTAATTTAGCTAAAAAATTAGGATTAAATTATCATACAGAGACTTATTCAATGGAAAGATATGCCAAAGAATTAAATCTTTCTGAAGAAGAAGCTGGTAGGATTTTAAGAAAAAATGCAATATCTAATATATTAGATGAAAAAACAGATATTAAGGATTGGATAATTGCACTTGGACATAATCTAGATGATCAAATAGAAACAGTTCTAATGAGAATAATTAGAGGTACCGGAATAGATGGAATTGTTGGTATGCAAATATTCGATGAAAATACCATTAGACCTCTTTTAGAAACAAGTAAAAATGATATAATAGAATATGCATTAAAAAACAATTTGGAATATAGAGATGATCACACAAATTTTGAAAATGATTATAGAAGAAATTCCATAAGAAATGAATTGATTCCATTTATAAAAGAAAAATATAATCCAAATATATATTCTTCAATTAGCAATTTATCTAAATTAGCTTTAGAAGAAAGAAAATATATAGATAAAAATATTGATGAACTAATAGATAGTGTTATTTCATATAGAAAAAAATCTAAGACAGTTTTTAAAAAAGCTGATTTGTTAAAACTATCAGAGTTTGAATTAATAGAAATCATTAGAAGAGAAATTACGAGAATTAATAAGAGTACTTATAATTTTGAAAAAATTCATTATAAAGAAATTATAGATATTATATTTTCAAGAAATGCTTTTATTAAGACTTTTAATAATCTAGTTTTTTATAATTCCTATGACGATTTTATAATTAGTAAAGAAATAAAAAATGAATTGATAGATGGAGTTGAAATAAATCTTGATTCTAATAAAGAATGCATATTTAATGGATTTGGGATAAATATAAATGATAATGAAGGAATTTATTTACCAAAAGATTCAAAAGTTATTATTAGAACTCGTAAAAATGGGGATAGATTGTTAATTAAAAACAAGGAAAAGAAAATCAAAGATTTCTTTATAGATAAAAAAGTTGATAGATATATTAGAGATTATTTACCAATTATTGAATATGATGGAGAAATCATTATTATTGCAGATATTTATACCAGAGATTTAGGGTATAAAGATGGAATACGAATAAATGTGAAGGGAATGAAGGAGAATTATGAATAGAAAAAGACCGAATATATTTGGTATGTTATTTCCAATACTAATAGTAATATTCTTAATACAAATGTTTGGAAATGTATTGAGACCAAATAATACAGTTACTGTAGATAAATTAATTACTTATATAGAATCCGATAAAGTTAAATCTATTACAACTACGGGCTCAACAATTGATGGAGTTCTTTCAGATAATACTACTTTTAGAACTGAATTACCTAAAGAATTTCAAACAAGTTTTTATGATAATTACTTAAAACAAAAAGTTGAAAGTGGTGCTATAAAATATTCAGCTATGAAAGAAAGTGATACAAACTTCTTTATAGATATATTACCTACAATTATTCTATTAGCTGGTATGGGATTCATATTTTATCTGATGATTGCTAGACAGGCTGGTGGTGCTAATCAGGCAATGAAGTTTGGTAAATCCAAAGCTAAAATGAATTTAGATAATAGAGCAAAAATTACTTTTAATGATGTAGCAGGATTAAAAGAAGAAAAAGAAGAGATGGAAGAGCTTGTAGACTTCCTGAAAAGACCAAGAAAATATATGGAGCAAGGTGCTAGAATACCTAAAGGTGTATTATTAGTTGGTGGGCCTGGTACAGGTAAGACATATATTTCAAGAGCTGTAGCAGGGGAAGCAGGAGTACCATTCTACAGTATAAGTGGTTCAGATTTTGTGGAGATGTTTGTTGGTGTTGGTGCATCAAGAGTTAGGGATATGTTCGCTGAGGCGAAGAAAAACGCTCCATGTATTATTTTTATTGACGAAATTGATGCTGTTGGACGTAAGAGAGGTTCAGGACTTGGTGGTGGCCATGACGAAAGAGAACAGACACTTAACCAATTATTAGTAGAGATGGATGGTTTCGAAAAAAATGAAGGAATCATAATGATAGCAGCTACTAATAGACCTGATATTTTAGATCCAGCATTATTAAGACCTGGTAGATTTGATAGAACAATACAAATCGGAATGCCAGATGTTAGAGAAAGATTAGAAATATTAAGGGTTCATACAAGAAATAAAAAACTTTCAGATGATATTAATTTAGAAGATGTTGCAAAATCAATCGCAGGATTTTCTCCAGCTGAAATTGAAAACTTGACTAATGAAGCAGCTTTATTAGCAGCTCGAAATAATATGGAACATATTACATCAGCATTAATGGATGAGGCAGCAATCAGAGTAATGGCTGGACCAGAGAAAAAATCAAGAGTTGTTATTGAAAGGGAAAGAGTACTTACTGCTTATCATGAAGCTGGGCATGCTGTAACAGCACAATTCTTAGAACAATTAGATCCTGTTCATATGATTACGATTGTACCTAGAGGTGATGCTGGTGGATTTACTGCATATTTACCTGATGAGGATAAATCATTTAGAACAAAGACCGAAATGGCAAATAGATTAGTTGCTTTATTAGGTGGAAGAGCTGCAGAAGAAATTGTCTTAGATGATATCTCAACTGGTGCTTCAAGTGACATTGAAAGAGCTACAGCAATTGCAAGAGCTATGATTAAAACTTATGGATTTAGTGAGATGCTAGGTCCAGTACAATATGATGATGGAAGAGGTAGTGTATTTTTAGGTGGTTCTGACTATTCAAGTGGTGACCACTACTCCTGTCTCTTATACACATCTCCGAGCCCACGAGACAAGAGGCAATC
>CAMXYZ010000027.1 GCA_947253305.1 uncultured Helcococcus sp. | reverse complement strand
GAGACAAATATTTCTAAATGTCTCTGGTATAAAGTCCAACTTTTTGGGGTCACCTCACATTCGTATCCCGGATTTTGGGGTTCATCTCTCTAAGCTGGTGTTTATCATTTTTATTCTTATTGAGGATTATTTACTATTCCTGTAAATAATGGAATATTATCTTGCCCGGTTATAATAAATATAAACGGTCTATCTAATTTCAACTCTACAGTATCATTTTGCGGTAAAGCCATTGCAGTCTCTTTATCTACAATTGTTACTGCTGCAGCTTCTACACCATCTTCATTAACTATTAATTTAACCTTATGATTAAAATTACTTACTCTTAGACTGTTATCTGTGATATTTGAAAAATCAGCATTATCTTCAAATATCTTTTTTACTCCCATTTCTTTAGTTTTTTCAACTAAATTAATATCAGACTCAATAGTAAATTTTGGTAATGATAATAATAATGAATATGTATTTAGATCTTCAATACTATCAATTACATCATATAGATTATTATTTTCTAAAACATCAGAAACGGTCTTATCTTCTCTCGGTAAAAAGAACCACATATTTGTTCCATTGCTATTTAATATTAAACTTGTAGCTTCAAAATCATCTGTTTTTATATATGGTGAATTACTAAACTCATTATTCATAAATTCAATTTTCTTTTCTTCTTTACCTGTATTAAATAATTCAAATGTATTATCTGTTTTATAAAACTTGCTATACCATGAATTCTTCAAATATATCGTTGAAGCTAATGATAGTGCGTTGTTTGTAGCAAATTTATAATCTTTCATTAAATCTTTCAATAAATCATTGGTGTTTTTGTTAACCCAATTTCTAAATGCTTCTGAATATTTTTCATCTTCAAAATCTCCAGAATATATTGAGGCATAATAATATTTAGATAATATATCTAGCATTTCTTTTTTATAATCTTCCTTATCAGCTTCCTTTAACCATAGTGAATTTGCGATTTTTATCATTTCATCGTTGTCATCAATTTGATTTATGCTTATTAAATCTTGCATTTCTTTTTTTAAATTACTAATATCTTCAACCCCAATAAGCTCCATTAATTCTTCTCTCGTTTCAGTATTAGTAATTTCAGCTAATATTGAGTATGCAATATAAGTATTAATTGGAGAATAAATTTGGTTTCCTTCTGATTTTGAATCTAAAATAGTATTTTTTGATTTTTCAAAAAATGACTTCAATCCATTATTAACTTTTGAAACATTTTGAATTTCTTCAGTTTTGTATTCATCTATATCATTAAATTTTACCGTATCAGCTTCTGATAGTAAATATTTTTTATCATATGCTCTGTATAGATTGATACCAGAATACAATATTATAGCGAAAGCAGCTGCAACTAAAACCCATCTTTTGAGTGTACTAGTTTGACTGTAATTTCGATTCTTATCAACTTTATCTAAATATTTTTCATCAATATTGCCTATAGCATCTTGTAAATCTTCTTTTCTCATAATGAATATCCCTCATCTATTAAATATATCTTTAATTTATTTCTAGTTCTAAATAAATTTTGTTTAACTGAATTTTCGTTCATTCCCATATATTTAGCAATATCCTTCAAACTATCAATATAAAAATATCTCATTAAGAAAATATTTTTATCCTTCTCATTCAATCCATCTAAGAATTTTTGTATGCTATCTGTTAACTCTCTCAATTGTACTATTTCTTCTACATTTGATTTTCCAATTATTTCCCCTATTTCATCGAGTGAAGTATCTATTTGATTACTACCTCTCTTAGCTGCATTGTACTTTCTATATAAATCTATACAAAGATTTCTTAAAATCTTAACAAAATATAATTTAAGATTTTGTGGCTTTTGTGGTGGTATGTTATTCCAAGCTTTTATATACGTGTCATCCACACACTCTTCCCTATCACGATTATCTCTGAGAATATTTGAAGCTATCTTAAAGAGATAATTATTGTATTTTAATTTACTTTCAATTATGGCCTTCTCATCTCTTTTAAAAAATAAGTCTACGATTTTCTTATCTTCCACTTCTATCTCCTATTATCTATGACGAAATTTTTTATAAAAGGTTACTTTTAATTTATTTTATAATTATTTAACAATTTTCGCAAATTATTCATTCTAAATCTTAACAATATAAAAATAGGAATTAATATAATTCCTATTTTAAACTCTATATTATTTTCATCTAGTACTGATAAAATTCATTATGAAAATTTACAAAATTAATAATACAATAAATCAATACTTAAATTCTTTATTTTTCCTATTTAAATTACTAAAAGCTCTTGAAAGATTGGCTTCAGCATTGTGAAATTCTTCTCTACTTCTTTTCTCTCTTAATTGTCTTTGAGCTTCTGCTTCAACTCTTTTCAAAGTATTAATATCAATCATTTCCGGATCTTCACATCTATAAACTAATACTAATACATCATTATCTTCAATCTTAACCATACCTCTAGTAACTACCGCTTTTTTCTCTTCTTGACCTTTAGGTCTAAATGATAATACTCCAGGAACCACCTCAGCTATTGTATTTCTATGATTAGAAAGTATTCCATAAAGTCCATCATCAGTGGGAAGCATTATATGCTCACATTCTCCTTCAAAAAATATATTATCTGCTGCATATATTCTTAAGTTAAAAGTGCTCATTATAACTGCTCCTTCATTATATTAGCCTTTTCGATTACTTCTTCAATTGGTCCAACATTGAAGAATGCAGCTTCAGGATAGTGATCCATTTCTCCGTCAAGTATCATTTTGAAACCTTTTATTGTATCGGAAAGTTTAACATATTTCCCATCCATGCCTGTAAATTTCTTTGCAACATGCATTGGTTGAGATAAGAATCTTTGGATTTTTCTAGCCCTATAGACAATTTGCTTATCTTCTTCACTCAATTCATCCATACCAAGAATTGCAATTATATCTTGTAATTCATTGTATTTCTGTAATGCTTCTTGGACTCTTCTAGCTACATGATAATGTTCTTCTCCTACAATTTCAGGTTCTAATATACGAGAAGAAGAATCCAATGGATCTACTGATGGATATAGACCTTGCTCAGCAACTTTTCTTGATAATACAGTTGTCGCATCTAAATGTGAAAATGTAGTAGCTGGTGCAGGATCTGTTAAGTCATCTGCTGGAACATATACAGCTTGAACAGATGTAACTGAACCATTTTTTGTTGATGTGATTCTTTCTTGTAGTTGTCCCATTTCTTCAGCCAATGTTGGTTGATAACCTACGGCTGATGGCATTCTACCTAGTAGTGTAGATACCTCTGAACCAGCCTGTACAAACCTAAATATATTATCGATGAATAAAAGAACATCTTTTTTCTCAATATCTCTAAAGTATTCCGCCATTGTTAGTCCAGTTAAAGCTACTCTCATTCTAACACCTGGAGACTCGTTCATTTGACCGAATACCAGGGCAGTCTTATCTATAACCCCAGACTCATTCATTTCTGTCCATAAGTCATTTCCTTCACGGGATCTTTCTCCTACACCGGTAAATATTGAATAACCACCATGTTCTTGAGCCACATTATTAATTAACTCTTGAATAAGTACGGTTTTTCCAACACCTGCCCCACCAAATAGTCCAATTTTTCCGCCTTTTGGATAAGGTTCTAATAAGTCTATTACCTTAATTCCCGTTTCTAGTATTTCGATTGCTGGACTTTGGTCTTCAAATTTTGGAGCATCTCTATGGATTTCCCAATATTTTGATACAGATTCTAGTTCACCTTTTTCATCAATTGGATTCCCCAATACATTAAACATTCTCCCCAATGTTGGTTTACCTACCGGAACTCTTATTCCATATCCTTCACGAATAACTGTCATATCTTTATGAAGTCCCTCACTATTTGAAAGAATAATACATCTAACAATATTATTACCTATATGTTGAGCTACTTCCATTACCTTATATTCATTGTCTACTTTGACTTTCAAAGCTTCGTTAATTCGTGGTAATCCCTCACTTTTAACAAATTCTACATCAATAACAGGACCTGAAATCGAAATTATTCTACCTTCTTGTTTCATTACTAGCCCTCTTTCTTTTTTTCTTCATTCTCTTTGCACCAGCACTTACTTCTGTGATCTCTTGAGTAATTGCCGCCTGTCTAACTCTATTGTATTCCAATTGCAAATCTTGTAATATCTTATCTGCATTTTGATTAGCTGAATTCATAGCATTCATTCTGTACTCTAATTCACTACAATAAGATTCAACTAAAGCTCCATATATGAAACCAACCACATAATTTACAGCTAAATCTTCAAGAATTGGAAGTATATCTGAATCGAATACAAATTGATTTTTAACTTCTGCTTCAGACATCTTTTTAATATCATCAAAATAATCTCTGTGAAACGGTAAAAGTCTAACCATTTTTGTCTCTTTGTCAGCACTATCTTCATAGTCTGTATATACTATAAATAGCTTTTTAATATTTCCTTTATCATATTCATCTAAAAGTCTCTTTGCTATAGATCTAGCCTCTTCTAAAGTAGGAGTTTGTGCACTATAGTTAAAGTCTTCAACTATATCAATATTATGTCTCTTAAAATATTGTCTACCATATTCTCCAACTACAAAAAGTTTTGATCCTTCTCTATTTGCAAACATCATTGCCTTATTAATTACATTAGTATTATAGGAACCTGCAAGTCCTTTATCTGCTGTGATAATTAAAATCCCATAATCACCATTAACAAAATTTTCAATATTTAACGGATATAAATATTTACTCTCTATATCTTTTTGTGTTCTAAAAATTCTCTTAATTTCAACTTTTAATGAATTAAAATAAGGTTTTGTATTCTCATGTGCTTCCTTTGCTTTTTTTATTTTTGTTGAAGAAATTAAATACATTGCATTAGTTATTTTTCTAGTATCAATAATTGATTTAATTCTTGTTTTAATTTCTTTAGCACTTGTCATAATTCCCTACTTTCTATCCTTCAAATAATCTCTTGCGATAGAAATAATTTTATTCTTTAATTCATCTGTTAAATCATGTGTTCTTTCTATCTCTTTAATAATATCAGGATGTAAAGAACTTATATGATTAATAATATCTGCCATTACTGTTCTTATTTCTTTATGATCAATTTCAATTAATAATCTTTCAAGTGCAACAACTAGAGTGATAACTTGTTCAGCTTCAGATAAAGGTGAATATTGATTTTGTTTTAATAACTCCATTAATCCTTTACCAAATTTTAATTGTCTCTTTGTTGTCTCATCTAAATCTGATGAAAATTGTGTAAATATCTCCATTTCTCTATATTGAGCTAATTCCAATCTAAGTGTAGACGTAGCTTTTTTAATTGCTTTAGTTTGAGCAGCTCCCCCTACACGAGATACTGAAAGTCCAACATTTACAGCTGGTCTTTGCCCCGCAAAAAATAATTCACTCTCTAAAAATATTTGCCCATCAGTTATAGAAATAATATTTGTTGGAATATAAGCTGATACATCACCTGCTTGTGTCTCAACAATAGGTAATGCAGTTATGCTTCCAGCACCATATTTATCAGACATTTGTGAGGATCTTTCAAGTAATCTTGAATGTAAATAAAAGACATCTCCAGGATAAGCCTCACGCCCAGGTGATCTTCCAAGCAATAGAGAAATCGTTCTATATGCGATTGCATGTTTTGATAAGTCATCATATATTATTAATACATCTCTTCCTTTACTCATAAAATATTCTGCAATCGCTGTAGCTGAATATGGAGCAATATATTGCATGGATGCTGGTTGAGATGCTGTAGCTGCAACTATAATCGAATATTTATCAGCTCCACGCTTCTTTAAATTAGAGCTAATTTGTGCAACAGATGAAGCCTTCTGTCCAATGGCTACATATATACAGATAGTATCCGTATTTTTTTGATTCAATATAGTATCTATTGCAATGGCTGTTTTACCTGTTTGTCTATCCCCGATTATTAACTCTCTTTGACCTTTACCAATTGGAAACATTGAGTCAATTGTAAGTATTCCTGTTTGCATTGGTCTGCTTACAGATTTTCTTTCTAATATTGAAGGTGCTGGTCTTTCTATTGGAAAATATTCTTCAGGAACTATATCTCCTAATCCATCTATAGCAAATCCCAATGCATCTACCGTTCTACCTAGCATCGATTCAGTAACACCAATACCTGCGCTTTTTAATGTTCTTCTAACTTCGTCACCTTCTAAAATATCACTATCTTTACCAAATATTATACATCCAACATAATCTTCTTGAATATCTTGAATAAGTCCTTTATCTCCACTTTCAAATATAACTATCTCTCCATAAGTTACGTGATCAAGTCCTTTTATAATTGCAATACCATCACCAACTTCATCTACATAACCAATCTCTTTTACAGTAGCTTTTGGATTCCAATTCTCAACACTTGTCTTCATTAAATCGATGAAATCATCGGATTCTATATTGATGCCATCAAGTAATTGACTTAATTGTTCAGCTTTACCGATAGTAGACCATTCATAAATATCTGATCCGATTTCTAAAGTAAATCCATCAATACTTAAATCTTCAATCCATTCAAACTCAACGATATTATATTTATCATTCAAGAACTCTTTTATTTTTTTAGACTGTTTATTATTAGGTTCTTCATTGCTTCTAAGTACAGCTAATTTACTCATTGTCTTCCTCATCCAAATGTTCTACAAAGTCATTATATGCATCTTTATCTTGTAGAGCTAATTTTGTTGCAGCTTCTACAATAACTCCTTTTAAGTTTTTCTTTGTATTTCTAATTAATGTTTCTTTTTCTCTTTGAGCTAATACTTTAGAATCATCGATGATTTTGTCAGCTTCTTCTTGCGCAAGTTCTTTCTTTCTTTTAGCTTCAATATCAGCTTCCATCAATATATCTGATTTAATTTGTTTAGCTTCATTTTCTATATTCTGTAATTTTTCATTATGTTCTTTTAAAATCTTTTCAGATTCCAAATAATTTGACTGAGTTTTGTTTTCTAAGTCTTTATAATATTCTTCTCTCTTTTCAATAAAATTCACTATAGGTTGATAAAGTAAATAATTTAAGGCTATACCTAATACAGCGAAATTAAAAAGATGTAAAAGAATTTGTTGAATATCAATTCCTAGCATCCTTACTTCCTCTCTATAATACGAATATTACTAGTATGGCAACAATTAAAGCATAGATTACTACTGTTTCGATAAATACTAAACCGATCATTAAAGATGTACGAATTTTTGAATCAGCTTCTGGTTGTCTTGATATACCATCAGCTGCTCTACCAATAGCGATACCCATAGCTAAAGCTCCACCTAGACCAGATAATCCAATTGCTATTCCTGAAGCTAATGCCTTATCTCCTGTTGCTGAGTCTTTAACTTCTTCTTGTTTAATTTCTGTTGTTACATCTTCTTGTGATGCTCTAGCTAAATTTGTAAATAATGGCAAACTTATAAATAATAGTAAAGCTACTAATATTGCTGATATTTTAATTGATTTTTTCATTTTTTCTCCTTGTTATAATTAAGATTTTGTATGTATTTCTGATACTTCCCCATAAAAGATAGATGTAAGTAATGTTAATACATATGCTTGTATAATTGCGTGTAATAGTGTAAATAACACCGCTACTATAATTGGAACGCCATAACTTAAATAAATACTATGATATACCAAGTCCATAACTAAAAGACCACTTACTAAAGCCCCAAATAATCTAAAGCTCATAGATATTGGCAGTGAAAAGTCTTTTAATGTCTTTAATACGCCCTTTGGTCCATGTGAACTTATCCCACCAGACATTATTACGAAATAAGATAGGAATCCTAATGATATTGCCGCATTCAAATCTGATAGTGGAGCTGGTAATGTTACTGAAGAACCAGTAATTGATATAACTTGTAGTCCAACTAATTCGAATAAAGTACCTATTGCTATATATATTCCTGCTGCAAATATATATGGGCCTAAAAATCCATATTTATGTGGACTATTGCTAATTGCTAAATTTCTAAACATATTTACACTTTGTTCAAGAATTATTTGAAACTTTCCAGGTATTCTTTTGAATTTAGGTATTACAAATATTCTTATAATCAAAGCAAATAAAATTATACTTCCAGTCACAATAAAACCAGCAATAAGTGCTGGGTTAACATCTATTATTCCAAATAAGTTAATCTTTTCGACTTCATGTAATATAGCTTCCTTCATAGCTTCTTGTAAAGTCATATTTCCTGTATGTCCTTTATGCAAAACTACACTTCCTATTAAAGAAATAATTGCTATTACTAAAAGAAAGTAATTAATTTTTTTCTTTTTATTCATCTTCCCCCCTTTCATATATTAGTCATTTGATAATATCATTTTACTCCTCAAATTTTTAGATTACAATTATTTATTTGATATTACCGGATGATATAGGATTTCATGGGATATAAATATTTAATTTATTTAATATTTGATAAAATTTTAATTTTATTGAATAAAAAAACTGTATCTTAACGATACAGTTTGGATCTTAATTATTATATGGTGTATATATTTTTATTTTTTTACTTATTATCTCTATATCTACGGGTAATTTTGGTCCCTGATCTCCATCTAAGTCAACATAAATTTCATTATTATCAATAGATCTGATTTGAACCTTTTTTCCTTTGAAAAACTCTACTATTTCAGGATTAAATTTATTACCAAATAAAAGATCAAATCCTACTCTCGCTTTATTTAAAAGTTCTTGATCCTTAACTATAAATACATTTAGATTTCCATCATCTACAGAAGAATTAACATGTTGAATCTTAAAATTTCCATAGTTTTCCGATAATGAAATAAATAGATGGTCGACTATTCCACTATATACTTTATCATCAACTTTAACTTCTAATTGATAATCATTATGCACATTTATATTTTTTATTACATTTGTAATATATGCAATAAAACCAAATTTTTCTTTATCCTCATTTGAAACCTCATGTATAGATTCTGTGATTTGTCCTATACTCATCATAAAACCAAAAGCTTCTCCATTCACAAGTCCAATATCAAAATATTTTGGATTTGAAAAATCGATATTTTTTAATGCATTATTTTTATTCTGTTTCATTTTAATTTGCTTAGAAAATATATTACCTGTACCTGCAGGAAATATTAATAAAGCTGGAGGATTATCAAAATTTACAAGTCCATTTAATACCTCCTTTAGGGTCCCATCTCCCCCAACTGAACAAACTGAATGAAACTTTTCTTCACATGCTCTTTCCGCAAGTTTTGTAGCATCCCCCTGCTCTTCAGTATATTCAACTATAATTTCATCAAAATTATCTTTTAATTGTTCTTCTATTATATCTTTATATTTCTCCGCATCAGATTTGCCTGATTCGGGATTTATTATAATCATTATTTTCTTTTTATCCATTAGTAATTCCTAAATAATCCTTTATCTCTAAATTGTGGTGATGATGTAAATCTAATACCAAGTTTTCTTAGTACCGATCTATCATTTGAACTTAACATAACAGTAGAATGTGCTTCTAAATCTTTTAGTTTCTCTAATTGCATCATAGCATGCTGACTAACTGGATTAGTCGTTGCTGACATTGCCAAAGCAATTAAAACTTCATCAAGATGTAAGCTAGATTGTCTTTCTTTTAATACATCATTTTTCAAATTATTAATCGGCTCTAAAATATGAGGAGAAATCAATGGAATCTCATCATTAATATTTCCTAAATATTTAAGCGTATTTAATAAGCAAGCAGAAGGCGCATTTAGTAAATCTGTAGTTCTTCCAGTAATTATTTCTTCTGATTCTAATTCTATAGCAAAAGCATCTCTGCCTGAACTTTCATGCTTTTCTTGAGCTGCAAGAATAACTTTTCTATCATTTGATGATATCCCCATCTGTGACATTAAAGAATCCAATTTATCCACGACATATTCGTTAATCTTGCCACGCTTTAAATCATTTAGAGCATCATAATATCTTCTAATTACTTCTTGCTCACATGCTTCTTTAACTCCATCTTCATTTGATATACAGAAACCAACCATATTAACTCCCATATCTGTTGGAGATTTATATGGACTATAACCCATAATTTTTTCAAACATTGATTTTAATATTGGATAAGCTTCTACATCTCTATTATAGCTACTTGTCGTAATATTATATGCCTCAAGATGAAATGGATCTATTATATTCATATCATTTAAATCAGCTGTAGCTGCTTCATATGCAATATTAACCGGATGCTTCAATGGTAAATTCCAAACTGGAAATGTTTCAAATTTTGCATATCCTGCATTGATTCCTAATTTATAATCGTGATACATCTGAGACATACAAATTGATAATTTCCCAGAACCAGGTCCAGGAGCAGTTACTACTACTAAAGGTCTAGTGGTCTCAATATAATCATTTTTACCAAATCCTTCATCACTAACTATATATGATACATTTGTTGGATACCCATCAATGGTGTATGAATGATATACTTTAATCCCCATTTTTTCTAAATATTCTTGAAACTTTCTAACACTTTTTTGATCTTCATATTGATTAATAACAACTGATGATACATACATATCTTTGGATGTAAATGAGTCTATGAGTCTTAGAGTTTCACTATCATAACCAATATCAAAATCTCCTCTAATTTTTTTGCTTTCTATATCTAAAGCATTTACAACTATTACTATTTCTATTTGGTCTTTTAATTTGAGGAGCATTTTTAGTTTTGAGTCAGGTTCAAATCCAGGCAAAACTCTGGACGCATGTTCATCATCAAAAAGCTTGCCCCCAAATTCAAGATAAAGTTTATTATCAAATTGCTTGATCCTTTCTCGAATCTTCTCAGACTGCATCTGTAAATATTTATCATTATCAAATGATTTCTTCATCTCTTTACTCCTCTTTTACTTTATACAGATTAATTATATCAAATACTCATTTTTTTTGTTATAAAATATTCTATATAGTAAAATATAGGTATAGATAATATTAAAAATTTATAGGAGGAAATATGTCAAGCTCACCATATATGAAAGTTAAAGTTCCAAAGAAGAAAAGAATAGCATTGATTGCTCATGATGATGTTAAAAATGAATTGTTCGCATGGGTGTATAATCACATAGAAACATTGAATAAACATGATCTATGTGGAACAGGTACTACATCTACACTTTTAAGAGAAAATTTTGGATTAAATATTAAATCATTTTATAGTGGACCATTAGGTGGAGATCAACAAATTGGCAATGCAATTTCATTAGGTGAAATTGATATAATTATATTCTTTTGGGATCCAATGTCAGCTCAAC
>CAMXYZ010000026.1 GCA_947253305.1 uncultured Helcococcus sp. | reverse complement strand
CCTTGGAAGGGTAGAGAAGTTATGGACGCCGACTTAGATATAATAATATATTTGGGTCAAGAAGATAAAGTTTATTCAAAGCAAAGAATGGAACATAATTATCCTCATTGTTGGAGATGTGGAACTCCATTAATCTATTATTCAAAACCATCATGGTACCTCGAAGTTACAAAGTACAGAGATTTAATGGTTGAAAATAATAATACAGTAAATTGGTATCCTAAATCTACAGGTGAAAAGAGATTTGGAAACTGGTTAGAAAATCTAAAAGACTGGGCAATTTCGAGATCAAGATATTGGGGAACACCACTTCCAGTCTGGAAATGTGAATCTGGACATATCAAGACAATCGGTTCAGTAAAAGAATTAAGAGAATTAGCAATTGAAGAAGTAGATGAAAACTTAGATCTACATAGACCTTATGTAGATGAAATTCATTTTGAATGTGAAGAATGTGGAAAGACTATGACAAGAGTTCCAGATGTAATGGACGTTTGGTTCGACTCTGGTGCAATGCCATTTGCTCAAAATCATTATCCATTTGAACATCAAGAAAACTTTAACAATCTATTCCCAGCTGATTTCATCTCAGAAGGTATAGACCAAACTCGTGGTTGGTTCTACACATTGATGGCTATTTCAACAATGTATAAAGGCGTATCACCATATAAAAATGTATTGGCGAATGATTTAGTTCTTGATAAAGAAGGAAAGAAAATGTCTAAATCTAGAGGTAATACAGTAGATCCATTTAAGATGTTCGATAAATATGGAGCAGATGCTGTAAGATTCTATTCACTATATGTATCACCAACATGGGTACCAACTAGATTTGATGAAGATGGAATAAAAGAAGTAGATGCTAAATTGTTTAGAACATTAAGAAATATCTATTCATTCTTCCAACTATATTCAGATACAGATAATATCGATCCTCGTGAATTCTTCGTAGAGTATGAAAATAGACCAGAAATTGATAGATGGTTATTATCTAAATTCAATTCTTTATTAATCTATTATTATGAAGAAATGGATAAATTTGAATATTCCAATGTTGCTAGAGCAATTCAAGACTTCGTGGTTGAAGATTTTTCAAATTGGTATATCAGAAGAAATAGAAGAAGATTCTGGCAATCAGAAGTAAATGATTATAAGAAATCAGTTTATAACACAACTTACGAAATATTGGTAGGAGTATTAAAACTATTAGCTCCATTCACACCATTTATAAGTGAAGAATTGTATCAAAACTTAGTTGGTGGAGAATCAATTCATCTAGACTATCTTCCAGATATTAATAATGAATTAGTAGATAAAGAACTAGAAGATAAGATGGACTTGGCGAGAAGAGTTGTAACACTTGGTAGAGCTTCAAGAGAAGACGCGTCTATAAAAGTTAGACAACCACTTTCAAGAATATATCTAGATAAACAATACGAAAATTCACTACATGGTCTAGTCGATATAATCAAGGAAGAATTGAATATCAAAGAAGTTGAATTTGACGAAGATCTTTCTGAATATATGGACTTTGAATTGAAACCTGATTTTAGAGTTGCAGGTAAGATACTTGGAAAGAAAATAGGGGCTTTATCTAAAGAATTAAAGTTATTAAATCCGAAAGAATTTATCGATAAACTTGAAGAAGACTCAGTTGTATTGAATCTAAATGGAGAAGATACAGAAATCAAAAAAGAATATGTCGAAGTAAGAATCTTAAGTAAGGAAGGTTATGATATTACTATGGATAAGAATTTATTCGTAATATTAGATACCGAACTAACTAAAGAATTGCTTGATGAAGGATATATGAGAGAATTTGTGTCTAAAGTTCAACAAATGAGAAAGAATAAAGATTATGATGTAGTCGATGAAATTAAGATAAGATTTGAAGCAGATGATGAACTATTTGAATCACTTAATAAACATAAAGATGAGATTATGTCTGAAACTTTGGCTGTTTCATTTGAAAGAACTGAATTAGATACAGAAGAAATAGAATTAAATGATAAGAAGATTAAATTTGAATTAGAAAGAATTTAATTTAAGAATCCCTCTAAAAATCAATAATTTTAGGGGGATTATTGATATAAGGAGATTTTATGAATCAAACTATAGAATATATAAAGAAATTGACTGGTATAGCATCTCCAACTGGTTATACAAAAGAGATAATAGAATATCTCGATAATGAATTAAAAAATATTGGATATGAAACCACAATTACAAATAAAGGTGCTTTAAAGCTTGTAGTCAAGGGAATGGATGATGAAAAACAAAAGATGGTAACAGCTCATATCGATACATTAGGTGCGATTGTTAAGGAAATAAAACCATCTGGTAGATTAAAGATTGATTTAATTGGTGGATTTGCCTACAACTCTATAGAAGGAGAAAATTGCATTATCCATACTACTAAAAATAATAAAAAATTTAGCGGCACCATTTTAATTCATCAATCTAGTATTCACACATATAAAGATGTTAGAACTGCCGAAAGAAATCAAGATAATATGGAAATTAGAATTGATGAAAAAGTATTTAATGTAGAAGACACTAGAAAATTAGGAATTGAAGTCGGTGACTTCATATCTTTTGATACGAGGACAATACTTACTGAAAGTGGATTCCTAAAGTCTAGACATCTAGATGATAAGGTAAGTGCTGGAATACTTTTAAATCAATTAAGAAAAATAAAAGAAGAAAATATTGAATTGCCAAATACTACTCATTTTTACTTTAGTAATAATGAAGAAATTGGTTATGGTGCAAATGATAATATTTCAGATAAAATAGTTGAATATTTAGCTGTAGATATGGGGACAATTGGAGATGGTCAACAAACTGATGAATATTCAGTATCTATTTGTGCAAAAGATTCATCAGGTCCATATAATTATGAATTTAGAAACAAACTAGTTAGATTATGTGAAGAAAATAATATTGACTACAGGATAGACATATATCCATACTATGGTTCAGACGCATCAGCAGCTATGCGAGCAGGACATGATATTAAACACGCGCTATTTGGAGCGGGTATAGAATCAAGTCACTCCTATGAAAGAACACATATAGATTCAATCGAAGCAACTGAGAAATTAGTCGAAGTATATATAAAAAATAAAATAGAATAATCAAGAAACTTATCAGTATTAAAATATTGATAAGTTTTTTTGTGAAATTATTATTTTTGAATATATATGTTAAAATAATTTTAAAATGGTATATATAAAAAAAGGGAGAAAAATATATGACAGGTGAAAACTTATTAATTAGTTCAGTATTTTTAGCTGGATTATTATCATTCTTTGCTCCTTGTACATTTCCGCTAATACCTGTATATATAGGTTTTATGACTGATAGATCGGGGGAGTATAGGAAATTAAAAATAGGAAAATTAGAAATTAATAAGGGTGGTATAATAAAAACTATCGCTTTTGTATTAGGTCTATCCACAAGCTTTGTTATCTTAGGATTTGGTGCAGGATCTATAGGAAGATTTTTAAACAATAAATATTTACTTGTTTTTGCTGGATTTTTAGTATTATTATTAGGTATACACCAAATGGATATAATTCATTTCAAAAAATTAGATAAGATGAATGGACCTAATATGAAGATTAAGCAAAAAGGTGCTTTAGGAACATATTTAATGGGAATATCCTTTAGTTTGGGATGGACTCCATGTGTTGGGCCGGTATTAGCGGCTGTTTTAGTTACATCTGCAAGTTCAGGAACACAATTTTACGGAGCTTTTCTAATGATTATTTATTCATTAGGACTTATGGTTCCATTTTTAGTGATGAGTATACTTTCAGGGATACTGATGGAAAAAATGAAATTTTTCGAAAAACATTTAAATACCATAAAAAGAGTTGGTGGATTTTTAATAGCTTTGATGGGGTTGGTATTGATGACTAATCAATTACCGAATGTAATAGGATTTTTCGATAGATTATTTTTATAGGGGGATATATGAAAAAACTAATTGGATTATTGCTTGTTTTAGTTTTAGTATTAACAGCATGCTCAACAAATAATCAAAAGGATAATATACAAAGTCAAGAATCAAATGCGAGTCTATATGATTTTACACTTAAGGATCTAGAGGGAAATGAATTTAAATTGAGCGATCAAAAAGGGAAAAAAGTTTATATTAAATTTTGGGCATCATGGTGTCCAGTTTGCTTATCAACACTTCCAGAATTTGATGAGATGGCTGAGGAAGAGAATGATTTTGAATTAGTCACAATAGTTTCACCAGGTCATGGTGGAGAAAAAGACAAAGAAGATTTTATGAACTGGTTTACTTCATTAAATTATAAAAATACTAGAGTACTTTTAGACGAGACAGGCGAAGTGTTTGAGAATTATGGAGTTAAAGGATTACCATCAAATGCAATAATTGACGATAAGGGTAATCTTATAAGGGTAATTCCTGGTCCAATGTCCGAAGAAAGTATTAATAAAATATTCAATGAAATTTAAGGAATAATTAATGAAAAAAATACTATTAATATTAGTGTTTATATTTGGATTGGTAGGATGTAGAAAAACAGATGATCAGGTATCAAATATTGATAAAAAAATAGACGAAATACTAGTAAATGAAAAAAATACAAACACAGAAAATCCGAATAAAGACATTGATTATTCAAATAAAGAATTGAAAAAGATATATTTAGCTGGCGGATGCTTCTGGGGAGTAGAAGCTTATATGGAGAGAGTCTATGGAGTTGCGGATGCAATCAGTGGGTATGCTAATGGAAGCACAGAAAAACCAAGCTATGAAGAAGTTATATCTGGTTCTGGACATGCAGAGACTGTAGAAGTGTTTTATGATCCTGAAAGAATCAGTTTAGAAAAATTATTAGATTATTATTTAATGGTAGTTGATCCAACAAGTATTAATCAACAAGGCAATGATAGAGGAATACAATATAGATCTGGAATTTACTATACTGATGATTCCGATAAGGAAATAATCGAGAATAGATTAAAAAAAGAACAATCTAAATATGATAAAGAAATTGTAGTTGAAGTTAAGGAATTAGAAAACTTTTATGAGGCGGAAGATTACCATCAAGATTATTTAGCGAAGAATCCAAATGGATATTGTCATATAGATATGAATAAAGCTAACGAAGTTTTGATAGATCCAAGTCTTTATCCAAAACCATCGGATGAGGAATTGAAAGAAAAGATAACCGAATCACAATATAATGTGACCCAGAAAAATGATACAGAAAGCTCATTTTCAAATGAGTATTGGGATAATGAAGAAAAAGGACTATATGTTGATGTTGCTACAGGCGAACCTCTATTTACTTCAACTGATAAATTCAATTCTGGCTGTGGTTGGCCATCATTTACAAAACCAATTTCTAAAGATGTTGTGAAATATACTGAAGACTTGAGTTACAATATGAAAAGAACAGAGGTTAGAAGTAGAAGTGGTGATTCGCATCTAGGTCATGTATTTGAAGATGGACCAAAGGAACTTGGTGGACTAAGATATTGTATCAATAGTGCTTCTATAAGATTTATACCGATTGAAGAGATGGAAGCAGAGGGATATGGTTATTTAACATATTTGATAAAATAATTTTAATTTGAGATTACACATATAAAATATGGACTAAACAATTTTATAAGATAATTTCAATAAAAAGATTAAAAAAGTGTATATTTTTATATACGCTTTTTTAATTTTAAATATTGAAGATATCATATTTTTATTATATATATTAGCTTGAATTCTTAGGCTATATACTATAGAATATAATCTATAACAGGAGTAAGAAAATGAAGAATTTAGTTTTAATTACACAAGTAGGAATCAGTCTTTTAACTCCAATTTTATTGGGTCTTTGGATTGGTTCGTTATTAGATAAGTGGATTGGAACAGATTGGATATTTTCAATTATCATAATGATATTTGGTGTAATAGCAGGATTTATCAATACATATAAGCTCATCACAAAGCTTAATCCTGTAGAGGAAGGTAAAGATAAGGATGATTAATACAAATCAATATTTTAATAAAATTGTGATTAGAGTTTTAATTTTATTAGCTTTAGAATCAATTTTATTCTTTGTTTTTTCAGAGCAATACTTACCTTTGATAACAGGAGTGATAGTGGGTGGAATATTTAATTTAATATTTTTTAAGATAATTCATCTTAATATAATTTCTGCTATTGAAAAAACTCCAATTCAAGCTAAACGAATGATGGTAATAAATTATATTATTAGATATATAATTTCTGGGATATTACTCTTTGTTAGTGCGAAGTCAATATATTTAGATTTCTTTACAACAGCGTTGGGACTGCTAAGTGTAAAGATAGTAGTATATATCTATAATTTGTATTCGCTAATTTTTGAAAAGAAAGAAAAAAAAACTTTCTAGGAAGGAAGACGGTATGGAAATAAGTTTAGATATTTTTATAAACGGCAAGACATATACTATTTCCCCTGAAGTTGTAAATGCTGTGATTGTTGTTATATTTTTAAGCATAATAGCATTCATAATCGGTCACAAAGCTAAGAAAGCGGATTTTAGAGAAAAACCAAAAGGGATTCTTTTATTGGCAGAAATATTTGTAGAAGGTATGCAAAAGCTAGTGGGAGATACTATGGGTAAGGGAAATCAAGGATTTGTTCCATATATGGGAACATTAGCGCTTTTTCTAATAGCATCTAATTTATCTGGATTAGTAGGACTTAAGCCGCCAACATCAAACTATGTAGTTCCGATGACTCTGGCTTTAATTACAACATTCTTAATTCATATCAATACGATAAGATTCAGTGGATTTAAAGGATTTGTCGGAGGCTTCTTTGAACCAATCCCATTATTATTCCCAATTAATGTGGTTGGTGCATTAGCAGATCCGATATCATTGTCATTCCGTTTATTCGGAAATATACTTAGCGGTGTTATAATTACAACATTGTTATACTCGGCATTATCCAGTATTTCAATTTATATTATACCGTTTATTGCGCCACCATTTCATGCTTATTTCGATATATTTGCAGGGACAGTACAAACATTTGTATTCCTTATGCTAACAATGGTTAATGTCGGATTGGCTGTAGGTGACAGGACACAAGAAGTAAAGAAAAATTAGGAGGAAAAAATGGGAAACATCAGTAATGAAGCTTTTGTATTAGGTTTATCAGCAGTAGGTGCTGGTTTAGCGATGATCGCAGGTTTAGGACCTGGTATTGGACAAGGATACGCAGCAGGTAAAGCTGTTGAAGCTGTAGGAAGACAACCAGAAGCAAAAGGTGATATTATTCAAACACTATTAATAGGTGCTGCAGTTGCTGAATCAACAGGTATTTATTCATTGGTTGTTGCAATTATCTTACTATTCATTAGACCATTATTAGGTGGACTATAATTAGAAGGGGGATTTTATGATTGACATTAGAGTCATCCCTAACTTACAAGATACTTTATTAACTATATTATCTGTAGGAGTTCTTTTATTAGTATTATCACGAAAGGTATTCGGTCCAATATCAGAATTATTGAGAAAAAGACAAGAATATGTTCAAAATCAAATTAGCGAAAGTGAACATAAGAATCAAGAAGCTGAGAGACTTAAAAGAAAGTACGATGAAAAGATCCTTAATGCAAGACAAGAATCATCAGAAATTGTTTCAAGTGCTAGAGCACTTGGAGAAGACATTAAGGCTAAAGCTATTAGTGAGTCTAAAGAATTAGCCAGACAAGAACTTGAAAAAGGAAAGCGTGATTTAGAAAATGAGAGACTAAAGACTATGAAATCAATGAATGAGGAAATAGCAGATATAGCGCTAAATTTAGCTGAAAAAGTATTAAATGAAAAGATGGATTCAAATCAAGATAAAGAATTAGTAAAATCATTTATTAAAGATTTGGAGGAAGGCAATGATTAATCCTGCAGTTAGAGTATATTCAGAAGCTTTTTTTGAACTATCTAAAGAAAAGAATAATTTAGATATTCATAAAAAGGATTTAAATGAAGTAAATAATATATTGAAAGAATATAGTCAACTAAATAGGATATTAACTAGCCCATCAATTGAAAAAGAAGCGAAGAAAGAAGTGTTTTCTGAAGTCTTTAAAGATTTAGAAAAAGATGCATTAAATTTAGCTTTTGTTTTAATTGACAAATCTAGATTTTCCATATTTGAAGATTTGACAAGGGAATTTAATAAAAAATATAATGAAGAAAAAAACATTGAAGAAGGTATCGTGTATTCTATAAAAGAATTAACTGAATCACAAATGAAAGATTTGGAAAATGTTTTAAGTAAGAAATTTGATAAAAAAGTTGAGCTAGTAAATAAAATAGATGAGAGCCTAATAGGTGGAATATCTATAGAACTTGAAGGTAAGAGAATAGACAATAGTATTAAAAATAGACTAACAAGCCTAAAAGCTCACTTGATGAAAGAAGGTGAATAGATGAAATTAAAACCTGAAGAGATTAGTTCAGTCATCAAATCGATGATTGAAAGATATGATCAAAAAACTGAAATAGTTGAAGAAGGTACAATTATCGAAGTTGGTGATGGTATTTCACGTGTTCATGGACTTGACGACTGTATGGCTGGAGAGTTAATAGAATTTGAGGGTGGAGTATATGGTATGGCTCTAAACCTTGAAGAAAACAATATCGGTGCAGTGCTTTTAGGGGACGATAGTAATCTAAAAGAAGGTAGCAAGGTTAAAAGAACTGGTAGAATTGTTGAAGTTCCTGTAGGAGACCAATTAATTGGTAGAGTTGTTAATTCATTGGGACAAGCAATTGATGGAAAGGGAAGCATTAAAGCGGACAAGTTTAGACCAGTTGAATCTGAAGCGCCACAAGTTATTGACAGAAAGTCAGTTGATGAACCACTTCAAACAGGTATCAAAGCTATAGACTCATTGATACCAATTGGAAAAGGACAAAGAGAATTAATAATCGGAGATAAACAAACAGGAAAGACAACAATTGCCGTAGATACAATACTTAATCAAAAAGGAAAAGATGTTATTTGTATTTATGTAGCTATTGGACAGAAGGAATCAACAGTAGCAGGTATTGTAGATTTATTTGAAAAAACAGGTGCGATGGATTACACAATTGTAGTATCTGAATCAGCATCAAAATTAGCTCCATTACAATATTTAGCTCCATATTCTGGAGTAGCTATGGCAGAAGAATTCATGCATCAAGGTAAGGATGTTCTAATAGTTTATGATGACTTAACAAAACATGCTGTTGCATATAGAGCAATGTCATTACTATTAAGAAGACCACCGGGACGTGAAGCTTATCCAGGGGATGTATTCTACTTACATTCAAGATTGCTTGAAAGAGCTGCTAAATTAAGTGATGAACTAGGAGGAGGCTCAATTACAGCACTTCCTATAATTGAGACACAAGCTGGAGATATCTCAGCTTATATTCCAACAAATGTAATTTCTATAACTGATGGACAAATGTTCCTAGAATCCGAACTATTCTTCGCTGGACAAAGACCGGCAATTAACTCAGGATTATCAGTATCTAGAGTTGGGGGGGCTGCTCAATTACCAGCTATGAAGAAAGTTTCAGGCGGTATAAAATTAGAGTTAGCACAATTTAGAGAATTAGAATCATTCTCCCAATTTGGTTCCGAACTTGATAGTGCGACAAAAGCAAAACTTGATCATGGACAAAGAATAATGGAGATTATGAAACAAAAACAAAACTCTCCAATGGATGTAAGAGATCAAGTAATTATACTTTATGCTATTACTCGTGGACTATTAAAAGATGTAGAATTAGATAGAGTAAAAGATTTTGAAGAAAATCTAATAGAATATTTCAGAAATAATTATGTGGAACTAAGAAATAGAATTATTGAAGAAAAATTTGATGAAAATCTTGAAAAAGAAATACATGAAGTTATAGAAGAATTCAAAAAGACTTTTGCTTAGAAAGAGGTAATTATGTCACAAAGCACACAAGATATTAGAAGAAGAATTCAAGGTATCGGAAGCATTATGCAAATTACCAATGCTATGGAGTTAGTAGCATCAGCTAAGCTAAGAAAATCAAGACAGAGACTAGAAGGTACAAAACCATATTTCGATATTGTATATAATAATATTAATTCAATACTTGGAATTTCTAATACTCAATCAGAATTGATGATTGAAAGAGAAGTCAAAAATCGAGCAATTATCGTAGTTGCTAGTGATAAAGGACTTGCAGGTGGATACAATATTAATATTACAAATAAAGTACTCAAGAATATCAAAGAAAATGAAGATGCAGTAAATCATGTATATACAACTGGTATCAGATCGGTTGAGACATTAAGAAGAAGAGGCGTTGAAGTGAATACTGATTTCACTTATATTGGTGATGAGCCAAATATGGATGATGCAGCATCGATAGGATCATACTTTGTTTCAAAGTTTTTAAATGAAGATTTTGATGAAGTTTATATTGTATATACAAAATTTAATTCAGTTGTATCTTTAGAGACTGAAGCGATAAAATTACTTCCGGTTTCAGGATTTAAAAAGTCAGAAAAATACAAGAAAATTGATTTCGAATTTGAACCTTCACCTACAGTAGTTTTAACACAAATGATAAAACAATATGTTAATGTAACATTATTTGGTTGTCTTTTAGAAGGTATAACATCAGAACATGCTTCTAGAAGAACGGCGATGGAAAATGCGAATGATAATGGTGAAGAATTATTAGACGAATTAAAATTAGAATATAATAGAGCTAGACAAGCATCCATTACACAAGAAATTTCAGAGATTGTTGGTGGTGCGGAAGCTCTTAACTAGAAGAAAGGAAAAAGCATGGCGAATGAAAATATTGGTAAAGTTGTCCAAGTGATTGGGCCTGTACTAGATATTAAATTTTCATTAGGTAAATTACCTAATCTACTTAATGCCATTGAAATTGAAAGTGGTGATAAAAAAGTCATAGCTGAAGTTTCCCAACATATTGGAGATGAAATTGTAAGATGTATATCTATGACTTCAACCGATGGACTTGTAAGAGGAGATAAAGCATTAGATACAGGTGCTCCTATCTCAGTTCCAGTTGGAGATGCAACTTTAGGAAGACTTTTTAATGTTCTAGGTCATACAATCGACAAAGAAAAAGAATTAGGTGAAGAAGTAGAAAGACTGCCTATACATAAGAAACCACCAGTATTTGAAGATTTAATTCCTTCAACAGAATTGTTTGAAACAGGAATTAAGGTTATCGATTTAATGGCACCATATTCCAAAGGTGGTAAGGTTGGACTATTTGGTGGTGCTGGTGTTGGTAAGACAGTTCTTATACAAGAATTAATCAATAATATTGCTAAAGAGCATGGTGGATTTTCAGTATTCGCAGGAGTTGGTGAAAGAACAAGAGAAGGTAATGATCTTTACTACGAAATGGTTGAATCTGGAGTTATAAAAAATACCGCACTAGTATTTGGACAAATGAACGAGCCACCAGGAGCTAGAATGAGAGTTGCTCTAACAGGATTAACAATGGCTGAATATTTCAGAGACGAACAGAATCAAGATGTATTACTATTTATTGATAATATATTTAGATTTACTCAAGCGGGTTCAGAAGTTTCTGCGCTATTAGGTCGTATGCCATCAGCTGTAGGTTACCAGCCTACATTAGCTACAGAAATGGGTGCATTACAAGAAAGAATCACATCTACAAAGAGTGGTTCCATCACATCAGTTCAAGCTGTATATGTACCAGCTGACGACTTGACAGACCCTGCTCCAGCTACTACATTCTCTCACTTAGATGCTACAACAGTATTATCACTGTCTCTTATACACATCTCCGAGCCCACGAGACAAGAGGCAATC
>CAMXYZ010000025.1 GCA_947253305.1 uncultured Helcococcus sp. | reverse complement strand
AGAATAAGTAGGATACAAGTTTAATTCTCTCTGATTGTATAACAAAACTACTCAAGATAATAATCACACTTATAATTGTTAATGAAAAATTAGACATAAATTTATTTAAACTATTGTTATCCCTAGGAAAAATTATCCCTATATATATCGAAATTATATATATCATAAAAGATTCGAGTAAGCCTATAAATTCCCCATCTAGTATTATTAAATATGGGAAATTTAATATTGGAAACAATATTAACAAACTTATGAATATTTTGTAATTATCAAATTTATTATTTAGTTTTAAAAATATCTCTTCACTTTCTAAATACGAATAAAAATTTAACCCTATTACAACCATCAAGAAACTAAATAAATATGATATGCTGAGTTCTCTTATTGTAAAGTAATTTAACAAGTGAAAAGAGATTATAAAGATTTGAGTTAATATTAATCTCTTGCCTCTCATTAATAATTTCATATACTTTGTATACTTTATATTTTTGGGTCTAGAAGAAATATTATAATATCTAGAGTTAGATTCAAGGTTTATCTTAGAGTTGTTATTAAACTTAAATATATAAAACAAAATTAATAATGAAGAAATAACCATTATCAATAAGATATATATATAATTTAAATTTAGAAATTTGTTATAAAAATCAAACACCTTTAATCTATTGAAACTTACCATTAATACCGTATAATATACAGCGATATATAGCAGTGATAATGTTAATAGTATTATGCTTCGAGATTTAAGCTTATTGATATCCATGTAAGTATAGATTTTCTCTAAGAATTTAATTATAGTATCTATAATAATAAACATAATGCTAATTCCAAGAATTGTGATCATCATGAATTTAAAAAATAATTTTAATTTTAACATTTGAATTAAAGGTATTCCAGCTTGGATCAATATTATAAAGATAGAAAATATCACCATTGATATCAAAATTAGTATTTTTTTTAATATGTTTACATACTTATCTTCAATAAAATTATTTCTAAAAAAATTATTTAATTTGAACGAAAAATCTATACTTAGATAACTAAATATATATGATATTATAGAAACAGGAAATATTTGTAAAAATCCTAATATTATAGTGTTATTAAAATCTTCATATGATGGATTATTGCCTGGAATATAAGAAAGACTTGTAATTACAAATAATCCTACCAAAGCACTATAAATTACTATTTGTTTTTTATCATTATTTATATTAATTTTTCCTAAAAATTCCTTAGACAATATTTTAAAAAGAATCTTTAATTTTTTCATAATGATCCTCTATTTTACTTAAATCTGCTAGTTTTTTTCTAATATCATTATCTACCAATTTTATGTTTTTATTATCTAATAAAAATATGAAATCGCTGATTCTTTCAATAAAATCTAGCTCATGAGAAGAAATTATATATGTAGCATTTTTTGACATTATTACTTTTTCTATGAGCATTATTGTCTCAATATCCAATCCACTAGTTAACTCATCAAAGACATAGACTTTTACCTTTAATAAAAGTCCTGTAATAAATTGAATCTTTTTCTTCATACCATAAGAATAGTGATTTATTAATTTTTTCTTATCTAATTTGAATAAATCACATAAAGTATCAAATGCTTCTTCATTTAACTTCTTATTTCTTAAATCATGTAGATAATTGCAGTATTCTTCTCCTGTTAAATATTCTGGAATATAAAAATCTGAAGGAATATAGAAAATATCATTATTCTTAATTAATTCATTATAGTCTATTTGTCCTTCAAACTCAGTATCCAACCCTAAAAGTATATTAATGAGAGTAGTCTTTCCACTTCCATTTAGTCCTATTAATCCATATACTTTATCTTGTTCAAATTCTATCCTTATATTTTCTAAAATAGTTTTATCAAACTTTTTTTCCTTTATAAATAAGTCAATCATAATTCCTCCAAACAAAAATTAAAAGCCAGTTTTTCACTGGCTTCTACAGCGTTTTAAGAATAACAACCTACCCTAAAAGGATTAGCTACAACTCCAAAGCTATACCCTTTAGATGTGCAATAAAAAGCATAAACTACTACTGCAATAACAATAAACCATATTATCGCTGCTGCATAATTACGTACTTTATCATTTTTATTATAATTTATATAATTATGTAGTGCTGCACTTAACATTTTTACCTCCTTATATAACAAAATTAGCTTATAAAAGTTGAATACATTATATAAAATTCAAAAAAAAAGTCAAAAAATTATCAATTGATTAAAAAATTAATAATGTTAAAAA
Source organism: uncultured Helcococcus sp. (assembly GCA_947253305.1). Lineage (GTDB taxonomy): Bacteria > Bacillota > Clostridia > Tissierellales > Peptoniphilaceae > Helcococcus. Next base: position 9,786 of record CAMXYZ010000025.1, on the reverse strand, counting down.
GCATTTTTTAGAGAGAGTTCTTTTTATACTACTTTCATATTGCTTTATATAAAATATTATTATATCTTTTAATTAAGAACTAATATAAAAAAATAAGGGTAAAATCCTTATAAAATTAGTAATATAATATAAAATAAAGGAGGGGCTATGTTCGATCGTGATAATATTAAATATAATATGATCTTATATCTTATAATATTTATGTTTTATTCTAATTCTCTTTACTTAAACTTTTTTGACTATTTAATGAATACATCTATGTCAATAGTCATGATTTTAAATAGTTTATGGTTATTAATTAATTTTTTATACAAGAAAAAATAAGAGTTGATTGCTCAACTCTTATTTGCTTTATATAATTCTTTATTTTTTATTTGGTTTTACTTGTTTCAATACCATCATTGTTCTACTTGGTGAATAGATGCTTATATTATAGTCGTAATCTGTACCAAAGATTTCTTTACTTTCGTAGATATAATCTTTAGATATTCTATCTAATCCACCGTATTTTGAATCGTCACTTGAAAATACTACCTGGAATTGTCCATCTTCTTCAACTGGTATTGATAGACCTTCATATGATTTTGTTGGATGGAAATTATATACGAAATATAATCCATTTCTCTTGAACATTACTAATTTGAATTCATTGTGTATGAATAGTAATTTTGGCCATTCTGAAAGTAGTTTGTTTTCAAATGAGAAGTGAATACTATCTTTGTTAAAATCGTTCAACCATTTGTATTTTAATTCTTCATTATCAACTAAGCTCCATTGTCTTCTTGCATAATGATAAGACCAATTGTTTCTTTCTGAAGGGAAGTCTATCCATTCAGGATGTCCAAATTCATTACCCATGAAGTTTAGATAACCATCTGAAGCTGTATTCATTGTGATGGATGTAATTAACTTATGTAAAGCAATTGCTCTATGGATTATATATGATTGATTTTCTATATTCATATTCCAGTAAAGTTCAGCATCGGCTAATTTCATCATTATTGTCTTGTCGCCAACTATGGATTGGTCGTGACTTTCTGAATATACTATAGTCTTTTCTTCTGGTCTCTTTGCAGTTAACTCGAACCACATCCAATTCATATCCCAGAATTTTTCGTCTAAATCTAATGTCTTATACCAGAAGTTGGTAACTCCCATATTAAATCTATAATCGAATCCAACTCCACCTTCCTTAATTGGTAGACATAGAGCAGGCATACCACTCACGTCTTCGGCAATTGAAATTGAATTGGGATTAATTTCTTTCATTAGTTCATTTGCAAGTGTTAAATAAGTTAAAGCTTCAATTTCTGTATTCATTGAGAAATAATCATCGTATGTTAAGAATGCTTTACCGAGACCATGATCGTGATATATCATGGAGGTTACACCGTCAAATCTAAATCCATCGAAATTGTATTCTTCCATAAAATATTTAATATTTGATAGTAGGAATTTCAATGTTGTAATTTTTCCATAATCGAACAATTTTGAATCCCATAATTCGTGATATCCACGAGCTCCTGAGTGGAACAACTGATAATCTGTGGTATCATAATTATTGATTCCTTCATTAACATCTTTACTTGCGTGAGAATGTACTATATCCATAATCACTGCAATACCAAGTTCGTGAGCTCTATCAATCATTTTCTTTAGATTTTCTATATCTCCAAACCAATGTGAAGCTGCAAAATAATTAGTTACATGATATCCAAATGAACCATAATATACATGAGATGCTATCGCCATAATTTGAATTGTATTATAACCAAGATCTTTAATTCTTGGCAATATATCCATGAATTCTTCATAAGATCCAATGGCATCTCTTTCTTGAGCTATACCTATATGGGTCTCATAGATGAATGGTTTGAAGTCTTTTTCTACTTGCAATTTGTGTTTAAATTTATATCTACGAGGAGGATTGTGCATAATTCCATAAAAATCTAATGCACCCTCAGGAGTAACTTCTTGTCTGACTTTATTAATGAACATAGGAACTCTATAGTGGTCCTGTCCATTTTTTCTGATAAGAACTTTTAGTCTTGAGTTATGAGGAATAGTTCTTATTCCTTTAATTTCTATTTCAAATGTGTTTTCATCAATTCTTTTTAATTTGTGACTTTCTGTATTCCAGTCGTTGAAATCTCCGACTAATATAACTTCATCAGCTGCTGGTGCCCAATCTCTAAAAATCCAACCAGTTCTAGTTTTAGTAAATCCGTAGTATTCATGGAAATTAGCTACTGAAGAAATTTTTCTCTTATTACCTAGTAATTCTTTCCTCGTTCTTTTGTAATCATCAACTCTAAGTTTTAAATCATCTTTATAATTTTTTAGAGTCGGATCTAGCTTAAAGATTCTCTGCATATTAGTATTATTTTTCATAGAAATCTCCTTCATAATTTAAACGATTAACCTACTCTAATTATACAGCATAACTTTGTTTTAATAAAGCATGGAAAAAATATAATATATTATATATAATATATATAAGTATTGAGGAGGAATTGATGAGAGGGAAATTTATAGCGTTTGAAGGATCAGACGGCTCCGGTAAAACGACTATTTTAGAAGGAGTTAAAAAGTTTTTAGAAGAATCAAATATTGACTATATAATTACAAGAGAACCGGGTGGAACACAAATTGGTGAAGAAATAAGAAATATTTTATTACAACACAATGAAGGTCACGATATGAGTGATCGTACAGAAGCCTTATTATTTGCAGCTGCAAGATCTCAAAGTGTTGAAGAAGTATTGAAGCCTGCTCTTGAAACTAAAGATTTGGTTATTTCAGATAGATATATACTTTCTTCACTCGCTTATCAAGGATATGCTAGAGACTTAGGTGTAGAAGGCGTTAGAAATATCAATCTATTTGCAACTGATGAATTAATGCCTGATTACACATTTTTCTTGGATGTGGATCCAATTAAGGTTCTAGAAAGAAAGAAGAGCAAGGTCAAATCCGATAGACTTGAGATGGAACCAAATGAATACCATCAAAAGGTATATGAAGGATATAAGAAGATAATTGAAACTGAAGAAAATACAATTATAATTGACGCTTCAAAACCAGTTGAAGAAGTTCTTAAAAATACGATAGAAGAATTGAAGAAAATATTGGAGGTATAATATGAAATTACTAATAGTTATTGTTCAAGATAGTGATGTGAATTTATTAATGGATGATTTAGTAGAACAAAAATTCTCTGTTACTAAATTAGCTACAACAGGTGGTTTCCTAAGAGAAGGAAATACAACATTATTAATTGGGGTTGAAGATGATAAAGTTGATGAATGTATAAGTTTAATTTCAGGTAGTTGCAAGAGAAGACAAACAACTACAACAATTACAAATACAAATGAACAAGGACCAATGTTCCAATCATTCCCAATTGAAATTGAAGTTGGTGGAGCTACAATATTTGTATTAAATGTTGATAAATTCTTAAAACTATAATGCTAAATAAGATATTAAATGAACAAATATCGAATGGACATATATTTCATTCTTATATATTTGAAGGAAGTAAAGATCAGACTACTCATGAATGGCAAGAATTTGCCATTAAATTATTGAATACAAATAAAGACATTAATAATTTGATTAAAATTATTAGTCCTGAAAATAATAATATTTCAATTGAAAAAATAAGAGAGTTTAATAAGGTAGTATATGAGGAGCCTGCTAATTTTGATTACAATATAATTGTAATTGAAGATGCTTACTTTATGAAGGCTGTTGCTCAAAATGCTTTATTAAAGACTCTTGAAGATATGCCTAGTTATTCAATATTAATAATGACCACAGATAATAAATTTAAATTATTGGATACTATAATCTCGAGAAGTCAAACAATAAATCTAAAGAATGAATATGAAATAGATTTTAATTCAGAAATTACTAGTAAAGTGATTGAACTAGTAGATAAGATATTTGATGGAAATTATTATATTATAAATAAAGAAAAGACACTTTTAAAAGAACTATCTGAATATAAATATCAGACCTTATTTATATTGACTAATATATTTTTAGATATTACGAAAGACAGATATAATAATGTGAAATATAATAAGTTGATGAATAAGATTTCAATTTTAAATATATTATCGATTGAGAGAATTCAAAAGAAAATTGAAGAAATTAAAGAATACCTCGATGTTAATATTAACTTTCAAATGGCTATGGAAGATTTGATATTTACAATAATTGAAGAAATTAATAAAACTAAAGAAATTCAATAAAATTAATGTGACCCCAATGGAGATTATTGGGGTTATAATTTTAGATTGGAGAATATATGATATATTTTGTTCCAACACCTATAGGAAATTTAGAAGATATTACTTTAAGAGCACTTAGAATACTCGAAGAAGTAGATATAATAGCTTGCGAAGATACTAGAACTACAAAAAAGCTATTAGATCACTATGAAATTAAATCTAAATTAATTTCCTATCATAAATTCAATGAACAGAAAAGAGTTGAAGAATTTATAGGCTTTGTCTTAGATGGTAAATCTATAGCAATTGTTTCTGATGCTGGAATGCCAGGAATATCAGATCCGGGAAATATTTTAATAAAGGGATTAATTGAAAATAGTATAGAATACACTGTATTACCAGGTGCATCTGCCTCTATTACAGCTCTCGTAATGAGTGGATTCGATAATGAAAAATTTACTTTTTTAGGTTTCATACCTACTAAATCATCGGATAAAAGGAAATTTATTGAAGATATAAATAACAATAAAAAGACTCAAATATTTTATGAATCACCTCATAGAATTTTAAAGACTTTGGAAGATTTAAGTGAAGTATTTCCAAATAGAAAAATTTGTGTGATTAGAGAAATTTCAAAGATACATGAAGATATTAAGATATTTGAAGCTAAAGATTATATGAATCAAGATATAATTGAAAAAGGTGAGATAGTAGTAATAGTCGATAAGGATGATAATGAAGAAGAAATATCTGATGAATTTATTCTGTCAAAAATAGAGAATTTATTAGATGAAGGATATACAAAAAAAACTGCTATAAAGCTTATTTCAAAAGAATATGACATAAATAAAAATAAAGTATATGATTTATCTTTGAAAATTTAGTCATAATTTATACATAAACAATGATTATGTTATAATTAAAGATAATAAATAATTTAGGAGAAAATTAATGAAATATTTCGGAACAGATGGTTTTAGAGGTGAAGCGAATATAAACTTGACAGTTTACCATGCTTTTAAAATTGGTAGATTTTTAGGTGATTATTATAAAAAGAAAAATGATGAAGCAAAGATACTTATAGGTAAGGATACAAGAAGATCAAGTTATATGTACGAGAATGCTTTGGCAGCAGGTATAACATCAAGTGGCGCTAATGCCTATCTTTTACATGTTACAACAACTCCAAGTGTATCTTATATAACAAGAACTGAGGATTTTGATTGTGGAATAATGATTTCTGCAAGCCACAATCCATATTATGATAATGGAATTAAATTAATCGATAGAGATGGGTATAAGCTAGAAGGTGATATAATTCAACAAATAGAAGACTATATCGATCAAGAAGAAGATACAATACCCCTAAGCGAAGGTAGCAATATAGGAAGAACTGTAGACTATGTGTTCGGTAGAAACAGATATATTGCATATCTAGTTACAACTGTAACTAAATCATTTAAAGGAATTAAAGTTCTTTTAGATGCTTCAAATGGTGCAGCTTATCAAATAGCAGAAAATGTATTTAATATATTAGGTGCTGATGTCGAAATGATTAATAATAAACCTGATGGTTTTAATATTAATAGAGATGCTGGTTCAACGCATATGGATGAGCTCGTAAAAAAAGTTAAAGAGGGTGATTATGATTTAGGTATTGCATTTGATGGAGACGCCGACAGATGTTTAGCAGTTGACGAAGACGGAAATATCATGTCAGGTGATCATATAATGTATATAATTGGTAAATATATGCAAGAAAAATCAGAGTTAACTAAAGATACAGTTGTTACAACAATTATGTCAAATCTAGGATTATACAAATCATTTGATGAATTAGGAATAAAATATATCCAAACTAAAGTGGGTGACAAATATGTATCTGAAGAAATAAAGAATGAAGGATATAGCATAGGTGGAGAGCAATCAGGTCATATTATATTATCAAAATATGCAACAACAGGTGATGGGGTTCTCACAGCTGTTAAATTAGTTGAAATAATGGTAAGAACAAAATCTCCATTATCCTTATTGGCTAGAGATTTAAAGATATATCCACAAGTATTAGAGAATGTTAGAGTGCAAGATAAGACAATAGTATTAAATGACAAGGATGTATTGGCGGCTATCAAACAAGCTGAAGAAAATCTAGAAAATACTGGTAGAATACTAGTTAGAGAATCTGGTACAGAACCATTAATTAGAGTAATGGTTGAAGCAGAATCAGACGAAATTTGCAAAGAAAATGTTGAATTAGTAACTAAAGTTATTAAAGACAAAGGATATGTAGTTAAATAGGAGGTGTGCTATGAGTAAAATTATAATAGTAGACTCATGTGCAGAATTAAACGAAGAAATGAAAAAAGAAGCTAATATTAAAAGGGTGAATTTTCATATAGATATTGATGAAAAACACTTATTAGCAGATGAAAACTTAGACACATCAGAATTAATAAAAATGATGAATGATTCAAGTGATGTAGTTAGAACTGCAGCTCCATCTCCAGATGCTTACTATGAAGCTGCACAAGGATATGATGAAATTTATTTCGTTTCAATATCTTCAAAATTATCAGCTTCTTACAATAGTGCGGTTATTGCAAAGTCAATGATAGAAGATGAAAACCCAGGAGTAAAAGTTCATGCCTTTGATACTAAATCTGCTGCTTGTGGAGAAAGTCAAGTGATTTCTTATATTCAAAAGTTGATGAATGAAGGTAAGAGTTTTGATGAAATAGTAGCAAAGACAGAAGCCAAAATTGACGGTATGCAAACAATTTTTGTATTAGAAAATCTAGATAATTTGATTAAAAATGGAAGGATGTCAAGAGTTGCAGGATTTGTTGCTAATGCACTATCAATTTATCCAATATGTTACGGAGTTGACGGAGAAATAGAAGTAAAGCACAAAGCTAGAGGATTGAAAAAAGCGATGAACAAGCTAATTGATACTATTGGTGAATTGGGTGGAAATTTAGAGAATAAATTTTTATATATAACTCATATTCATAATTATGAAAGAGCTTTAAGTATCAAGGAAAAAGCACAAGAATTATATAACTTTAAGGAAATCGAAATATTTGAAGGATCTGCTTTATCAACAATTTACGCTAATGAAAGCGGAATAATTTTATCATTCTGATATGAAGTTAAAGAATAAAAAGACGATACTTTATTCTTTGCTAATAATAATACTTTTAATATTTATATTCATACCTAAGAAAAAGACTATGGTTAAAGAGAGTAGAGGATTTGTAGAAAATCCACATAGTATAAGCCAAGATGGAAATTTAAAGGTTGCCATAGAACCGATTAGTAATCCTTTGAATCCATTTTATAGCAGTTCAAATAGTATAAGCTTAATATCTAGATTAATACACTCATCTATTTTTTCTAGAGATGAAAATAATGAAATAGTAAATGATTTAGCTAAAGAATATTGGTACGAAAATGATGGAAAGACAATAGCAGTAGTTCTAAAAGATGATATAAAATTTGGAGAAGATAAATCGATAAATGCTTTTCATGTTGAAAACACATATAAAATATTGGCACATAAAAAATATGATGGTAATTTCCTATCATATGTAGAAAATTTAAAAGGATTTTACCCTTATAAAATTGGTTTAACTAAAGATTTTCAAGGAATTGAAGTATTAGGGGATAAATTTATAAAATTTCATTTTCAAAAATCTGATTTCTCCAATATATATAGTTTAACTTTTCCTATATTGGATATAAGTGATAACGATGTTGAAGAATTTGACCCAAAAGATTTCAAAGAAATCGAATTTAAGAATGGTTCCGGGCTATATGAAGTTCAAGATTTTGATGGGGGAAATATTAGACTTTCATGTAAGAAAGATTTAGATAATAAATTTATTAATAATATTCTTATATCTATGTTAAATTACCGAGATGCCCTAGACTTATATAGTAATGGTTCAATAGATATAGTTTATAAATACGATAAGACAGTTTCTTTTGAGAATTACTACACAAAAAGAGCTAGAGAGTATTCATATAATATTGACAATGAGGCATCCACTTACAAATTTATTGGATTTAATAAAGACTCTAAGATATTTACCGATAAAGAGATGCGTAGAGCTTTTAGAGATAGTATCGATTTTAAGGGTATAATTGAATCATATTATGGAAAGAATATTTACACATTTAGAGATATCCCAATCTACAAGAATTCATGGTTTAATAGTGATGTAAAATATAAAAAAACAAATAATCTAAAAGAACTTTTAGAAAAAAAATATAAGATGAAAGATGGTTTCTTTGTAGATGAAAATAATGAAATTGTCACAATAAAGTTAATAGTTCAAGCTGAAAATGAATTTTTCCAATCTATTAGTGAAAGATTTATATCTGATATAGAAAGTTTCGGAGTTAAATTAGAAATAGATTATTTATCAAATATTGAAATGTTAGAAGCTGTAAGTGAAGGAAAAGATTTTGATATATATATTTCTGAAAGATATATGACTGAGATACCCAGAGTAACTGATGAAGAAAGCTTCTACACAGAAGATATTTATTCAATAACAAAAGAGACAGAAAATATATTTCCATATTTACTAAACAAGATACAAAATGATGTTGAAGATCCAGAAATTAAATATATGTCTAGTGAATGGAAAAAATTCTTTGAAGAGAATGCGCCATATATCGTATTGGCGATTAAAAATAAAACTACGATAGTAAATAAAAATATAGAAGGAATTTATATCAACGAATTCTTAGGTTTAGATAATATTGAAAATCTTAAAAATATACATTTTAGAGATTAAAATTATATGTTATAATACTAAAGTTGAATATAGAACAATCAAATTGGAGGAAAACAATGGTAAAATTAATATCACACGAAAATAATAAGGCTATTTTTGAGCACACAGTGGAATTTGATTTATTTAAAGAAAAATTAAAAGAAGCTTACGAAAAAAACAAATCAAGATTTAATATCCCTGGATTTAGAAAGGGTAAAGCACCGAGAGTAATTATTGAAAATAATTATGGAAAAGATATATTCTACAATGATGCTTTAGATATCTTATTACCTGAAGTGTATTCAAATGCTATAGAAGAATTAAAATTAAGCCCAGTATCAACACCTCAAGTGGATATAGATGGTCAAATCGAAGAAGGTAAAGATATCTTATTAAAATTCGAAGTTGAAACATTCCCAGAAATTGAATTAGCAGATTATTCAAAAATAGAAGTAGAAAAATTTGATGATGAAATTTCTGAAGATTTAGTAAAAGCTAGAATTGACGAAGAAATCCAAAAGAATAAAGTGATTAAACCTGTTGATAGAGAAGTTATCGAAGGTGATATAGTTAATATAGACTTTGAAGGATTCAAAGATGGAGAAGCTTTTGAGGGTGGAAAAGCTGAAGCTTTTGATTTAGAAATCGGTTCTGGACAATTTATACAAGGATTTGAAGAAAAATTAATTGGAAGCAAAAAAGGTGATGAGCTTGATATAGAGCTTACATTCCCAGAAGATTATCCATCAGAAGATTTAAAAGGACAAGAT
>CAMXYZ010000024.1 GCA_947253305.1 uncultured Helcococcus sp. | reverse complement strand
TACACGTAAGGAGTCGTCGGCAGCGTCAGATGTGTATAAGAGACAGTAACTATATTGATAATTTGGAGGAGAGATGACCAAGTTAAACCAGGAATGGGATAAGGTTAAAGAGCAGTTATTTCTTGAAATGATTGAAGTTCATTATAATACTTGGATAAAGCCACTCTTAATACTTGATAAGATTGATAATAATATCTATATATACTCTACAATTGATTTTGTAATTAAGATGGTTGAATCTAAATATAAAAATTCTATAGAAGAAAAATTTAGAGATTTGTTAAATGAAGATGTGAATGTTGTTTTTCTAAGTACTAAAGACGAAATGTTTAATCATATAAAGAATATGAGCTCTGAACAAAATACTGAAGATATAAATAAATATGAATTACAAAGTCAATTAAAAGACCTAGAACAAACTGTTAATATCAAGACACCTGATTCATATAAATACAAGAGTACATTAAATAAAAAACATACATTTAGCAATTTCGTAAGAGGTAAATCAAATGAATTAGCGCTTGCGATAGCAATAAATATAGCAGATAATCCTGGAACTATATATAATCCATTCTTCATATATGGAAGTTCCGGCTTAGGTAAGACTCATTTGATGCAAGCTATTGGAAATAAGATTCTAGAAGAAAATCCAGAAAAAAAAGTAATATATATTACTAGTGAGAATTTTGTTAATGAATTTATTTCTACTATTACTGATAATAGAAATTCAGTAAAGAATTCTCAGTCTTTTAGAAATAAATATAGAAATTGCGATGTTCTTATGATAGATGATATTCAATTTATTTCAGGTAAGGAGAGTACACAAGAAGAAATATTCCATACTTTTAATTCATTACAACAAGCTAAAAAACAAATTATATTTACATCAGATAAGAGACCTGAAGAGATTAAAGGTTTAGAAGATAGGCTTGTTACTAGATTTAGCGGTGGGATTATTGCAGATATACAAAAGCCTGATTTTGAAACTAGAGTTGCTATATTACAGCATAAAATCAATATGGATAAATATGATGTCCCTATGAATGTCGTAGAATTTATAGCTGAGAATGTAACTTCTAATATTAGAAATTTAGAGGGTGCTATATTGAGAGTTATGGCGATGTATAATCTTGAAAAGACAAGTCTCAAAAGAGAACTTGATGATGAAGAATTCCTTGAAGTTGCAAAGAAAGCTTTAGCTGTACAAGAAAAGGCCAAAAAACCAATAACATTAGAATTAATAAAAGATGAAGTAGCTAAATTCTATGGATTGGAAGCAGATGATTTAATTAAGCAAAATAGACAAAAATCAATTTCAGATCCAAGACAAATTGCTATGCATTTATCAAGACAACTAACAAACTTATCATTAGTAAGTATTGCTAACTCTTTTGAAAGGGATCATGCAACAGTAATATATGGTGATGATAAAGTTAAGAAATTAAGAAAGATGGATCCAGATATTAATAAAGAGGTAGAAGAAATTATTGCAATAATAAAAAATAGCTAATGTTAAAAGATTTGATAATTTATCTTTTTATAAGCACAGTTATATACATTTTATCAACTATGTTTTTAGTGATATTATAAATGATATTTAAGTTATCAACATATTAACAGCCCCTACTATTATTATTACTATTTTTAAAATATATATATTAGGAGAATTTATGAAATTCAATATACAAAAATCTATTTTAGACAAGCATATTACAATTGCACAAAGAGCAATTTCTAATAAGTCTTCAATACAGATATTAGAAGGAATTGTTTTTACTGCTAAGGATAATCAATTAATACTTACATCAACAGATATGGAGCTATCTATAGAAACGAGAGTAGATTGTGATGTTATAAGAGAAGGTTCTATAGTTATTAAATCTACAATTATCGGAAACATTATTAGAAAAATGCCTAATGATATAATTAGTATTACTGTTGAAGACGAAAATGTAAATATAAAATCACAAAATTCCGTATTTAACATTTCAGGAAAATCAAGTTTCGATTATCCTTCATTACCAGATATAGAAGAAAATCCAATACTTGAAATTGAAAATGACGATTTGAATAATGCGATAAAGGAAACTATTTTTGCAACATCATCAGATGAGACAAGATTAGCTCTTACTGGTATATTATTTGAATTAGAAAAAGATGAAATTAGATTTGTTGGATTAGATGGATATAGAATGGCGATTAAAAAATACGATTACAAATCCGAAGACTCTATATCATGCATAGTTCCAAAGAGAGCTTTTATGGAACTAAGTAGAATATTAGATGAAAGTTCAACAAATATAACTATTATTAAAGGACATATAGTATTTTCAAATGGAGATACTAAGATGTATTCAAAATTAATAGATAAAAAATACATAGATTATAGAAAGATAATTAGCAATGATTATAAAACAAAGATTGTTGTTAATAGAAATGATTTAATCAATTCATTAGATAGAGCTTTATTACTAAGCACAGGTTCTTCAGCTAGTTTAACTAAATTAAATTTTGAAGATGGGGTAATACAGATATCATCAAATTCAGATTATGGTGATTTAGATGAAAAAGTATTTTGTAAACAAGATGGCGAAAATATAATGATTGCTTTTAATACTAGATATTTATTAGACGGTCTTAAGGCTATTGAAAAAGATGAAGTTTTATTACATCTAAATTCTGCTTTACAACCTATGAATATATACGCAGCAGATGATATTGAAGATTATCTATATCTAGTATTACCTGTGAGATTATCAAATTAAAAGAGGAAATATGAAAGAGATTAAAATTAGAACAGATTTTATAAAATTAGATCAATTACTAAAATTTTCAGCATTAGTTCAAACAGGTGGAGAAGCTAAGGAAGTTATACAGGAAGGTTTAGTGAGTGTAAATGAAGAGATATGTACTCAAAGAGGGAAAAAAATTAGACCTGGCGATGTAGTTGAATTTAATGGAGAAAAGATAAAATTAGAGTCAGAAATAAAATAATTTGAATGGACAAAAATATATATGATTATAAAGGAATTGAAGCTAATAAATCATAGAAACTATATCGAAGAGGATATTATTTTTCAAGATAAGACAAATATATTAGTGGGAGAGAACGCTCAAGGGAAGACGAATCTTCTCGAAGCAATTTATATTTGTGCTAGAGGATATAGTTTTAAAAACTTGAGAGAAGATGAGCTTATTAATTTCAACAAAGATGCTATGTATCTGAAAGCGGATATATTAAATGGAAATAAAAGAAAAACAGTTGAAGTTAAAATTTCAAAAAATTCTAAAGAAAAAAAGAGAATAAGAATAAATGAAGTTGAGATAAGTAATTTATCGGAATTAAAAAGTCAATTTGGAGTTGTGCTTTTTTCACCTGAAGAAGTATTTATAATAAAAGAAACTCCAATGATTAGAAGAAGATTCTTAGATGAAATAATTATTAATAATGATATCATGTATAAGAATTATCTCAACAACTATAATAAAATTAGAGCTCAAAAAAACCAACTTCTTAAAAATTCGAAGAAATCTAAGTATTTTGACCAATTATTAGGTACATATAATATGAAAATGGTCGAATTTGGATCACTAGTTGCGATTTATAGATACAAATACTTAGAAATGATGAGAAAATATGCTCAAGAATTTCATTATGATTTAAGTTCGAATAAAGAAAAATTAGAAATTGAATATGATATAAATTTTGGAGACGAACTTTCTAATTTAGATTTAATTAAAGAAAAATTCCAAAAAATTATAGACGAAAATAAAGAAAAAGAGATAAACTCATTTGTATCGCTTATAGGTCCGCACAAAGATGATTTAATCTTTTATATAAATGGGAAAGATGCTAGAACATACGCTTCTCAAGGACAGCAAAGAACTATAATGCTATCATTGAAACTAGCAGAAGCGAAACTTATTGAAACTATAACGAAAACAAAGCCCATATTATTATGGGATGATGTATTTTCAGAATTAGATACTAATAGAGCAACATTATTAGTAGAAAAATCAAAGAAATATCAAAATATTATAACGACAAATTCATTGGTAAATATAGATACTACTAATTTAGATGGAAATATTTACAAAATAAAAAATGGAAAAGTATTAAGTGAAAGGAAATAGTATGGCTAATAATAAAGATTATGGTGAACAGAATATTAAGGTCTTAGAGGGACTTGAAGCTGTTCGTGTAAGACCTGGTATGTATATCGGTTCGACCGATGAGAGAGGACTACATCATTTAGTATATGAAGTAGTAGATAACTCAGTTGATGAGGCATTAGCTGGAAGAAACGATAGAATTATTATTAAATTAAATAAAGATGGATCATGTGAAATTACAGACTTTGGTTCAGGTATACCAGTTAAAAAACATAAAACAACAGGTAAATCTACACTAGAAACTGTTCTTACAATATTACACGCTGGTGGTAAATTTGACTCAGACGCATATAAGTTTTCAGGTGGTTTACACGGTGTAGGGGTATCAGTAGTTAATGCTCTTTCATCAAAATTAATTGCAGAAGTTAAAAGAGATGGATACAGATATACTCAAGAATTTGCAATAGGTAAGGCGGTTTCAAAATTACAAAAACATGAAAAAACAGATGAAACTGGTACAATGATTAGATTCTGGCCAGATGAAGATATTTTTGAAACTGTAGATTTTAATAGAAATACACTTGAAAAAAGATTTTTAGAAATGTCATTTTTAAATCAAGGTTTAAGAATAATATTAATCGATGAAAGAGAAGAAAAAGAATATAAGAAGGAATTCTATGCAGAAGGTGGAATTTCAGAATTTGTAGAATACTTAAATAAAAAGAAGACACCACTTTACGATAAGATAGCTCATTTCAAAGGAATGACTGACGGTTGTGAAGTAGATATAGCTCTTCAATATACAGATTCATATTCAGAAAATATATTATCATTTGCAAACACCATACTTACTCCTGAAGGGGGAACTCACTTAACAGGTTTTAGATCTGCACTTACTAAGACTATAAATAATTATGCTAGAGAATATGAACATTTGAAAGAAAAAGATGAAAACTATTCCGGAGAAGATATAAGGGAAGGAATAACAGCTATAGTAGCAGTAAAACTAGCAAATCCTCAATTTGAAGGACAAACTAAATCAAAACTTGGTTCTTCAGAGATGAGAGGTATTGTAGATGCCTTCTTATCAGAACATTTAGAAATATTCTTGGAAGAAAATCCAAAAATAGCTAAAAAAATAATTGATAAATCAGAAGCTTCAAGAAGAGCTAGAGAGGCTTCAAGAAAGGCTAGAGATTTAAGTAGAAAACAAAACTCTTTATTAGCGTCTACAACTCTTCCAGGTAAACTAGCGGAATGTCAGTCGAGAGACACTTCAGAAAACGAAATATTCATAGTCGAAGGGGACTCCGCTGGCGGTTCAGCTAAGGAAGGTAGAGACAATAGAACTCAAGCTATTTTACCAATAAAAGGTAAGATTATGAATGTTGAGAAGGCAAGACTTACAAAAGTATTATCTTCAGAAGAAATTAAAGATTTGATTACCGCATTTGGTACGGGTGTAGGTGATGATTTCAATATAGAAAATCTAAGATATGGGAAAATTGTAATAATGACAGATGCCGATGTTGACGGAGCTCATATCGATACTTTATTATTAACATTCCTTTATAGATATCTAAGACCTTTAATAGAACAAGGAAAGGTATTTATAGCTCAACCACCATTGTTCAAAATAACTCAAGGTAAGAAAGAAAGATATGTATATAATCAAAAAGAATTAGATACTGTACTTGAGAATATAGAAACTGAAAATTACAAAATTAGTAGATATAAGGGGCTTGGTGAAATGAATCCAGAGCAACTTTGGGAAACAACCATGAATCCTGATAATAGAATACTAATCCAAGTAAAGATAGATGAAGATTCGATTTCATTGGATGATACATTTACCACATTAATGGGTGATAAAGTAGAACCAAGAAGAGAATTTATTGAACAGAACGCACAATATGCTAAGAATATTGATGCATAGGAGTGAACATGGCAGAATTTTTAGATCATAGTAATATAATTACACAAGATATCGAAGCAAAAATGAAAGAGGCATATCTTGACTATTCTATGTCAGTAATAGTTTCAAGAGCATTGCCTGATGTTAGAGACGGGTTAAAACCTGTTCATAGAAGAATACTTTATGGGATGCAGGAATTAGGATTACAACCTAATAAATCTCATAGAAAATCTGCGAGACTTGTTGGGGAAGTAATGGGTAGATTCCACCCTCATGGTGACTCAGCTATTTATGAAGCAGTAGTTAGATTAGCTCAACCATTCAATACCAGATATACATTAGTTGACGGACAAGGTAACTTTGGTTCAATTGACGGAGATGGCGCAGCTGCTCAACGTTATACAGAAGTTAAGATGACAAGATTAGCATTAGAAATGCTAAGAGACATTAATAAAGATACAGTAGATTTCCAACCAAACTTTGATGAAGAAGAAATGGAACCAAAGGTATTACCTGCAAGATTTCCAAATCTTTTAGTTAATGGTTCAGCTGGTATAGCTGTTGGTATGGCTACAAATATGGCTCCTCATAATCTAGGAGAAGTAATTGATGGTTGTATCGCATATATAGATGACAATGATATAGATGTTGATGGATTGATGAAATATATCAAAGGTCCTGATTTTCCAACAGGTGCAAATATTATGGGGAAAGGTCCTATAATTGATGCATACAAAACTGGTCGTGGAAAAGTTAGATTAAGAGCAGAAGCTGATATTGAAGAATATAAGAATAGACATAGAATAGTTATTTCAGAAATTCCATATCAAGTAAATAGATCTAGACTAATTATGAAAATTGCAGAATTAGTAAGAGATAAAAAGATTGAAGGGATTTCAGATATTAGAGACGAATCTAATAGAAATGGAATGAGGATTGTAATTGATGTTAAGAGAGATTCAAATGCAAATGTTGTATTAAATAATCTATATAATCAAACACAATTAACAACAACATTCGGAATCATCAATTTAGCATTAGTAGATGGTGTTCCAAGAGTATTAACATTAAAAGAATTAATTCACTATTATGTTGAACATCAAAAAGAGGTTGTAACAAGAAGAACTCAATTTGATTTAGACAAGGCTGAAGCTAGAGCTCACATAGTTGAAGGTTTAAGAATAGCTTATGATCATATTGATGAGATTATTAAAATTATAAGATCAAATTATGATGATGCAGAAATAAAAGTAGAATTTACCAAGAGATTTGGATTGACTGATATTCAAGGTCAAGCAATTCTAGATATGCAATTAAAGAGACTTTCAGGACTTAATGTTGAAAGACTTGAAGCTGAATACAAAGAGTTATTGACGACAATTGCTAGATTAAAAGAAATATTAGAAAATGAATCTATATTGATGGGAATTATCAAGGAAGAGCTTTTAGAAATTAAAGAAAAGTTCGCCGATGAAAGAAGAACAAGAATCATGGGTGCAATAGATGATATTGATGTAGAAGATTTAATTGAGGAAGAAGAAGTTATTATTACTCTTACAAATGAAGGCTATATCAAGAGACTTCCAGCAAATACCTATAGAGTTCAAAATAGGGGCGGAAAAGGTGTTATAGGTATGTCTACAAAAGAAGATGATTTTGTACAAGACTTATTCGTGACATCAACTCATGATAATATACTATTCTTCACTAATAAGGGAAGAGTATATAGTAAGAAAGCTTATCAAATTAAAGAGGGGACAAGGACTTCTAGAGGACAAGCTATTATTAATATACTTCAATTACAGCCTGGTGAAACAGTATCATCAGTAATACCTGTGACAGATTTTGAAGATAATTATATTATAATGGCTACCAAAAATGGTATAATCAAGAGAACTGATGCACAAGATTTTTCAAATATTAGAGCTACAGGAATCATAGCAATTACTCTGAACGATGGAGACGAATTAATCGGAGTTAAAATTGTTAAAGAAAAAGAAGAAGTTGTTATAGTAACTGAATTAGGTCAATCAATAGTATTCAAAGTTGAAGAAGCAAGATCTATGGGAAGAAATGCAAAAGGTGTTAAAGGTATCACATTAAACAAGGATGATGAAGTAGTTTCACTAGCAGTCATGGATGAAGATGGATATCTATTTATAGTATCTGAATTTGGATATGGAAAGAAAACTCTTATAAAGCACTACAGCGCACAAAAAAGAGGTGGAAAAGGGGTTAGAACTTATAAGATTACTCCAAAAACAGGAAAAGTTGTTACAGCAAAAATACTAACAGCAGAAGACGATGTAATATTAGTTTCATCAAAGGGAGATATAATTAGATTAGATTCTAAGGATGTATCAACATTAGGAAGAACTACACAAGGTGTAAGATTAAAGAGACTTGATAAAGATGAAAAAATAGTTGCAGCAGCTAAATATATTGAAGAAGTGGAATAGGGGTTGAAATGTCTTTTAATATTGAAATTACAGAAAAAGATAAATTAGAAGTAGAACTATTTGGTGATTTAGATATCAACACAGTAGATTCATTTAGAAATAAAGTATTGTCTAGTTATGAAAATTTAGATAAAGATATTATATTTTGTCTTAAGAATCTAGATTATATTGATTCTACAGGTCTAGGTGCGATTATGACAGTCTACAAAGAGGTTGAATCTAAAGGAAAAGAATTAATAATTCATAATGCAAAATCAAGTATAAAAAAATTATTTGTAATTACTGAATTAGATAAGATATTTAAGATGGAGGATTAATGGATACTATAAAAATGGATTTACCATCCAATCCTCAATATTTGCAAATGCTAAGATTAACAACAGCATCATTAGCAAATTCTATGGGATTTGACATTGAAAAAATAGAAGACACTAAAGTAGTTGTATCTGAAATTTTTACTTATTTAATAGTTGATAATAATAGAATTAATGTAGAATTTAATCTATATGATAATAGTTTAAATATCAATTTTATGATAGAAAGTCCATATAATACAAATAATTTTAATGATGTTGATTTAGAGTTAAAAAAACAAATACTCTTATCATTAGCAGATGATATTAATTTTGAGGATAATGAGATTAGAGTAGTTATAAATAAGGCATAGGTATAATATGACTGAAGAAAAAAATAAAAAAATCAGGAATTATGAAGAGTTTAAGAAATTAGAAGAACTTAGAGAACTTGAGACTAAACTTGAAAAGAAATCTGATGAAGAAAGTAAAAAAGAACTTCAAAAAGTTAAAAGAGAGATAAAGTTAATAAGGGATGATCTAATAGAAAAAAACCTCTATATTGCTGAGATATTATCCAAAAAATATTCTAATAGAGGAATTGAATTTGATGATTTATATCAAATTGCGTCTTTAGGATTGATATTAGCCATTGATAGATTCAATGCTGATAGAGGTTTTGAATTTTCTTCATTCGCTACCCCGACTATCACAGGTGAAATAAAAAGATATTTCAGAGATAAGGGATGGGTTATAAGAGTTCCGAGGAGAATTCAAGAATTATCCAAAAGAATTAATAATACTAAATTAGAATTGACACAGAGACTAAAAAGAAATCCAAGCATTGATGAAATTGCAGAACATATTGGAGTTTCATCAGAAGAAGTTATAGAAGCTATGGATGCATCACAAGTTTATTCTCCGCAATCAATCGATAAAAATTTAGATAATTCATCTGAAGATAGAGAAATGAGTTTCTTAGATGTATTAGGTGAAGTAGATAAAAACTATGAATCTGTAGATAATATGGCATTTATTAAAGAAACTATGGAAAACTTTACAGAAGTTGAGAAAAAGATAGTTTATTATAGATATTTTGATAAGATGACACAAGTCGAAATAGCAAATATGCTAGATGTTAGCCAGATGACAGTTTCAAGATTAGAAAAAAAAGTTTTAGAAAAATTTAGACAAGAATTAGGAATTGATTAGAGGAAGAATGGACTTTTTGAAACTATTTAGAAAATTTAAATATACGGATACTCGAATGGGAACAGACAGCGTATATCAATATTCTACTGGAAATACTCTTCCATATATGGGAGAACCATTTGGAATGAATTATTTTTGTGTACAAAGTTCTAGAAAAGAAGGCTCATGGTGGTTCAATCCAAATTCAAGCGATTTTGAAGGATTTAGATTGACTCACCAACCAAGTCCTTGGATGGGCGACTTCTCTAACTTCACCATACTTCCAGTATCCAAATTAAATGATAATAATAAAAGAAAATATGATACTTCCACTTCACAATTCTTCCAACATTATAATGAGATTTATTTTATAGATCAGGAAGTCGAAGAAAGAGCATCAATTACAGCTTCAAGTGATAGTGCTATTATTAAATATGAAAATAAAAATCCTAATTATATATTAGAAGGCGAAAATTTAATATTAGAAAAAAATATAGAAAAAAATATTATTCAAGGATATGTTCAAAATTTTTCTGGATGTGAAGATAAAAAATTTAAGATGTATATAGTGATATCCTTAAAAAATGAATTTGAATTTGAGGATATGGGAGAAAATGAAGTATTAATAGCAAATAATAAAAAAAATTTCAATAAATACATTATTAAAGCCAAAAGTGAAGATTTATATATATCAACTTCATTCATTTCTTTAGAACAGGCTTTATATAATCACGAATTAATGCCAAAAGATTTTGAAATTATGCTTGAAGATACAAAATCTAAATGGGATTATTATCTAAATAAATTTGACGTTGATAATTTAGACGAAGAAAGTCTATATGATAGATTTAATCCATATGATAAGTTAAAACAAGAGAAATTTTTCTATCATTGTGTATATAGATCTTTTCTTTTTCCAATGAAGCATTATGAAATTTCACCTGAATGTGAAGAAATTCATTATGATACGACATCAAAAAAAGTAAAAAAAGGAAAATTATTTACAAATATGGGGATGTGGGATTTACATAAAACTTTATTCCCATTATTTTCTTTAATAGATCAAGATATATTTAGTGATATTTTAGAGGGATTATTAAATCAATATAGAAATACTGGATATCTTCCAAAATGGATGAGTCCAGATGAGAGAGGTTTGATGCCTGGGACATTAGTTGATAATGTAATTGCTGAAGCTATCTCAAAAGATATATCTATGGATTTAATGGATGAGTTTTTAGAAGCTATGATTAAAGGTGCTGAAATTTCCTCAGGAAATCCTAATTATGGGAGAGCAGGAGTTGAAAAATATAAGAAATTTGGATATGTTCCAAATACATTGAAAGAATCTGTTAATCAAACATTAGATAATAGTTTATCGGACTATTCTATTTACCTTGTTGCAAAAAAACTTGGAAAAGAAGATATTGCTAACAAATATTATAATCTTTCAAAAAATTACAAGAATTTATTTGATAAATCTACTGGATTTATGAGAGATAAAGATATTAATGGTAATTTTGATAAAGAATTTGACCCATTAGTATGGGGTTCGCCATATACGGAAGGTTCAGCATATCAAAACTCTTTTAATGTCTATCACGATATAGAAGGATTAATCGAATTATACGGTGGTGAAGAAGAGTTTAGAGAAAAACTTGATGAATTATCAAATTCAAAAGCGGATTTTAAACATGGAGTATATGGTTTTGAAATACATGAGATGACAGAGTTTGCATCTGCAAATTTTGGACAAATTGCAATATCAAATCAACCATCATTTCATATACCATATTTATATAATTATGTGAATGAACCTAAAAAGACTCAATTATTATTAAAAGAATTATATCTTAATTATTTCCAGTATGATTTTAAAGCATATCCAGGGGATGAAGATAATGGCTCTATGTCTGCATGGTATATATTATCGACAATGGGATTATATCCTTTCTGCCCAGGAACTAATGAATATCATATCGGAATTCCTTTCTTTAATAATCTATCAGTAGAACTTTATAATTCAAAAAAAATTAATATAAAAGTTAATGAGAATTATCATCAAAAAAAATTTATAAAGTCAATTAAGGTGGATGGGAAAGAATACAAAGATACAAAGATAAATTGGGATATGATTAAAAATGGTGTGGATATAGAATACACATTAGGATTAGTATAAAAAGAAGCCACAAAATTGTGGCTTCTCTTAAATGTATGACGGGCATGTTCTAATGCTGGGGTGAAATTCCCCACAGAGCGTAGTTA
>CAMXYZ010000023.1 GCA_947253305.1 uncultured Helcococcus sp. | reverse complement strand
AGTCTATATCAAATACTAATTCATCATAAAGGTTTGAAAACTTTTTATACATTATTCATCATCTTCTTCGAATGTGAAAATATATGGTGTATTTCTGTAGAAATCTCCATAATTTAATCCATATCCAACTATGAATAAATCGTCGATTGTTTCACCAACAAAATCTGGGTATAGTTCGGTCATTCTTCTACTTGGTTTATCTAAGAATACTGCTGTTCTTACAGATTTTGGATTTGATAATTTAATATGATTTACAATTGCCTCTAATGTGAAGCCAGAATCACAAATATCATCAATTATTAAAACATCTTGTCCTTCAATCGCTGATCTTGTATCATGTAAGATTTTCACCTTACCTGTTGTTTCCATATTATCACCATAGCTTGATGTAGTCATGAAGTCTACATTAACTGGTAATTTAATTTCTCTTATAAGATCAGCAGCAAATACAAATGAGCCTCTCAATATTGAAATTGCGATAATCGGTCCATCATATGCATTTGTTATCTCTTCACCCATTCTTTTTACGACTTTTTTAATGTGATTTTCGTCAAATAATAATTGTTCTCTTTTGCCCATTATTTTCTCCTTGTCTAATTTATTATAATTTAGCTTTAATTTCTTCTATACTTTTTTCTACTTCTTTAATTAAATTAGTATATTTTTCCTGTTTATCTCTTTCTGCCTGTACTAATTTTTCTGGAGCTTTTGAAGTAAAGTTTTCATTGCTTAATTTACCTTCAGCTCTCTTTAGCTCAGAAATTAAATTCTTCTTCTCATCTTGAAGCCTTTCAAGTTCTTTCTTATAATCAATTAATCCTTCAAGTGATAAAAATAATTTATAATCATCATTTAAAATAGTCGCTACATTTTCTAGTTGTTTTTCTTCATCTAAAATTTCAATACTACTTAGTGAAGCTAATGCCTTCAAATTAGAAGATAATTTTTCAAATATATTCTTTGTCTCTTCATTGTGAGAATAAATATATAATTTTGATTCAGTCTTATTAGGAACGTTTAATTCTTTCTTTTGTGCTCGAATAGATGTAATTGCATCTATTAATTTGCTAATCGCCTTTTCTTCCCATTCATAATTATCTTCTTCTTCATATACTGGATAAGCTGCAACAATAATTAAATCTTCCTTATTTGGTAAATATGAATATATTTCTTCTGTTATAAATGGCATATATGGATGCAATAATCTTAGTATTTGATCTAGTACATGTAATAATACTGCTATAGCATTATCTTTTTCTTCTCCATTTAGTCTAGTCTTAACAAATTCAATATACCAATCACAGAATTCAAACCAAATAAATTGATATAGATTTGTTGCAACAATCCCTATCTCATATTGATTTAATAATCTATCGATATCTTTTGCTAATGTATTTATTCTTGAAATTATCCATTTATCTTCTATAGTCAATTTATCTCTATCTATTGAATATTCTTTGTCTTCCATATTCATAAATATAAATCTTGAAGCATTCCATAATTTATTAGCAAAGTTTCTCTTGTCTTCTACTTCTTTTTCAATATATCTAAAATCGTTTCCTGGTGAATTTCCAGATACCAAATTAAATCTTAAAGCATCAGTTCCATATTTTTCTATTTCATCGAGTGGATCAACTCCATTACCCAATGATTTAGACATTTTTCTGCCTTCCGCATCTCTTACGATTCCATTTAGATAAACTGTGTTAAATGGTAGTTTTCCAGTATTATATATTGAAGAAAATACCATTCTAATTACCCAGAAGAAAATAATATCGTAACCAGTAATTAGAGTATCGGTTGGAAAGAAATACTTATAATCTTCACTATCTTCATCTGGCCATCCTAGTGTTGAGAAAGGCCATAATGCTGATGAGAACCATGTATCTAATGTGTCTTCATCTCTTCTTACTTTTCCATATTTACTTTCATCTGGCTTTTCTTTTGATACTATTACTTCACCATCTTCAGTATAGTAAACTGGTAATCTATGCCCCCAATATAATTGTCTTGAAATATTCCAGTCTCTAATATTTTCTAACCAATTTACATATATCTTTCCGAATCTTTCAGGTATAATTTTTAATTCACCATTCTTATATGCATCTAGTGCAGGTTTTGCTAGGTCTTTCATTTTAACAAACCATTGTTCTGAAACTAATGGTTCGATTATTGTTCCACATCTCTCACAATGTCCTACTGCATGATCATGATCTTCTATTTTGGTTAGTATTCCTAATTCTTTACCTTTTTTAATCATTAGTTCTCTAGCTTCGAATCTATCTAATCCTGAGAACTCTCCATAACCTTCTGAAATTATTCCATCATTTTCAATTACAATTAATTGTCCTAAATCGTGTCTTTTTCCAATCTCAAAGTCATTAGGATCATGTGAAGGTGTAATCTTAACAACACCAGTACCAAATTCTTTATCTACATAATCATCGGCAATTATTGGTACTTCTCTATCTGCAAAAGGAACTATTACAGTTTTTCCAATCAAGTTTTTGTATCTTTCGTCTGTAGGATCTACCGCAACTGCCAAGTCTCCCAATATTGTTTCTGGTCTCGTAGTGGCTATGGTTATATATCCATTTTCGTCCTTTAATTTGTAATTAAAATGATATAGATGTCCATGCTTGTCTATATGTTCTACTTCCGCATCTGATATGGAAGTTCTACAAGATACACAATAATTTACTATTCTCTCGCCTCTGTAAATAAGTCCATCATTGTACATCTTTACGAATACTTCTTCTACAGCTTCTGATAAATGATCATCGAGTGTAAATGCTTCTCTAGACCAGTCAGCAGATGCCCCCATAATTCTTAATTGATTATTGATTTCTCCACCGTATTTATGTGTCCAATCCCAAGCTTCTTCTAAGAATTTTTCTCTTCCTAATCCCTGCTTAGTAAAACCTTCCTGTGTTATCTTTTCAACAACTTTCGCTTCTGTAGATATGCTTGCATGGTCTGTTCCTGGAACCCAAAGTGTAGAATATCCAGACATTCTTTTCCATCTAATAATTATATCTTGTAATGTTGTAACTAATGCATGTCCCATATGTAATTTTCCAGTAACATTTGGTGGTGGCATGACTATAGTGAAAGGCTCTTTACTTTTATCTATTTCAGCTCTGAAATAATTACCTTCCTCCCATTTTTTATATAATCTACTCTCAAATGATTTCGGATTATAATTTTTATCTAAATTTTTCATCAAATTCCTCCAGACAAGCCTATTGTAATACTCTTAATTTTTACTAATAATTATATTATTTAGAGCTATTTAAGTCAAGAGCACAAATAGTGCAAAGTTGAAGATAAATTCCAGTAAAATGGATGTAAATTCTGAAATCCTTAACATACGTAAAATTTTCACATTTATCCTAAATTATAGCTATTTTGATTATAATCTTATGAAACGGTATTCATTCGCTTAAATACTAGACATTTTATTTCAATTTGGTATAATAAAAACATAGTAAATTAATTTGGAGATAAGAATGTATAATGAAAATGTTTGGATAATGTCCGACAAAAACTCCAAAAGTCTAGTAAATATATTAGTTGGTATACTTTTTGCTAAGGACTATGAGTTTAGAGTTAAAAACTTTGAAGACATTGAATCCATGGATGAATTAAAAGCCATTAATTTTAATCAGGAAAATCAAATAGTATATTATGCATTCGAGAATGTTCAAATGTCTGAATATATTAGAAATATATGTAGGAAGCATAATATAATTTATCTTGATATTTATGCTAATACATATAATAATCTAGCAAGCATAGTTACCAAAATAAACAAGGGGCATAATATTGCTACTTTATTAAAAGAAAGTAAAGAATTAAACCCTGTCGATTTTACTATGAGTAATGATGATGGATCAAATCCTAAATCTATAGTTGATTCAGATATCGTTATAATAGGAGTTTCGAGAACTTCCAAAACTCCCCTATCAATATATATGTCAAATCATGGATATAGGGTGACAAATATCCCCCTCGTTCCTGAAATTGAAATTCCAAAAGAATTATTTGATATTGATAACGACAAGATATTTGCTTTAATTATGGAACCTGAAAGATTAGTCGATATAAGAAAAGAGAGATTAAAATCTCTTGGTCTACCGATGGATTCAGGATATGCTAGCTTGGATAGAGTCGTTCATGAAATTGAGTATTCTAAATCAATTATCGATAAATTAAATTGCAAATCTATTGATGTCACTCATATATCTATTGAAGAGGCATCTGAGAGGATTAAAAATTACATAGATAGAAGGAAGGAGTTCTAAAATGGAAAAGAAATTTGTCTATGGCTTTGACGAAGGTAAGAAGGAGATGAGAAGTCTTCTTGGTGGTAAAGGTGCAAACCTTGCAGAAATGACAAGATTGGGAATTAATGTTCCTTATGGTTTTACAGTAACAACCGAAGCTTGTTTAAGATACTACAATGAAGATGAAAAACTATGGGATACCTTAGTTGAAGAAATAGAAAAACATATTGTTGAAGTAGAAGAAAAAATTGGTAAAAAATTTGGGGATAATAAAAACCCACTACTATTTTCTGTTCGTTCTGGTGCAGTTGTATCTTTACCAGGCATGATGGACACAGTATTAAACTTAGGACTAAATGATGAGTCAGTTAAAGGATTAGCTGAATTTACAGGAAATGCAAGATTTGCTTACGATTCATATAGAAGATTTATTCAAATGTTCTCAAATGTTACTAGAGGAATAGACGGTGCTTTATTTGAAGAAATATTGCATGATGTAAAAGAAAAAGCTGGAGTAGAATTGGATAGTGAATTATCTCCAGAAGATTTACAAGAAGTTATTGTAAGATTTGAAGATGAATATAAGAAAGTTACAGGACAACCTTTCCCACAAGATCCAAAACAACAATTACTTGAATCTGTTGAAGCTGTATTCCGTTCATGGAACAACGATAGAGCTATATTATATAGAAAATTAAATAATATTCCTCACGATTTAGGAACAGCTGTTAACGTACAATCAATGGTATTTGGTAATAGTGGTGAAAATTCAGGTACTGGTGTTGCTTTCTCAAGAGACCCAGCTACAGGAGAAAATGTACTATTTGGTGAATATCTAATGAATGCACAAGGTGAAGACGTTGTTGCTGGTGTTAGAACTCCACATCACATTTCAGAATTAGAAAAACAAATGCCTAATGTATATAAAGAATTCTATGATACTGCACAAAGATTAGAAAATCATTATAGAGATATGCAAGACTTAGAATTCACAATTGAAGACGGCGTATTATTCATACTACAAACAAGAAATGGTAAGAGAACTGCTGAAGCTGCAGTAAATATCGCTGTTGATTTAGTAAATGAAGGTCTAAGAACAAAAGAAGAAGCATTGATGATGATTGAACCTACACAATTAGATCAATTACTACACCCAACATTCGATAAAAAATCATTAGACAAAGCAAAATTATTAACAAAAGGACTTAATGCATCACCAGGTGCTGCATCAGGTTATATTTCATTCACAGCCACAGATGCAATGTTAAGAAATGCTAAAGAAGAACCAGTAATCTTATGTAGAACAGAGACTTCTCCAGAAGACTTACAGGGTATGGATTCAGCTAAAGGTATCTTAACATCTCGTGGCGGTATGACATCTCACGCTGCAGTAGTTGCTCGTGGTATGGGTAAATGTTGTGTTGCAGGTGCTCACGAAGTATTTATTAATGAAAAAGAAAAGACATTAAGAGTTGGAGATTTAATATTGGGTGAAGGTGACTTCATATCACTAGATGGTTCAACAGGTAAAGTATACTTAGGTCAAGTAGAAACAAAAGATCCTGAATTATCAGGTAATTTTGCAACATTTATGTCATGGGCTGACGAATACAGAAGATTAGACGTAAGAGCTAATGCTGATACTCCACACGACGCACAACAAGCTTTAGACTTAGGCGCTGAAGGTATCGGTTTATGTAGAACAGAGCATATGTTCTTCGCAGAAGATAGAATTAATGCTGTTAGAGAAATGATTTTATCAAAATCATTAGAACAAAGAGAAAAAGCTTTAGCTAAGATTGAACCAGTACAAGAAGAAGACTTCTACGAAATCTACAAAGTACTAAATGGACTACCAGCAACAGTTCGTCTACTAGACCCACCTCTACACGAATTCGTTCCTCATACAGATGAAGATATAGCTATAGTTGCTGAAGAATTAGGTGTAACAATCCTAGAACAAAGAAAAGCAATCGATGAATTGCACGAAGTAAACCCAATGCTTGGTCATAGAGGTTTAAGATTAGCTATTACATTCCCTGAAATCTATAAGATGCAAGCAAGAGCTTTAATTAGAGCAGCTTTAAGAATTAAGGATGAAGGAATTCATGTAGAACCAGAAATTATGATTCCATTAGCAGGTGATGCTAGAGAATTAGATGTTGTAAAACAATCAATAGTTGAAGAAATTG
Source organism: uncultured Helcococcus sp. (assembly GCA_947253305.1). Taxonomy (GTDB): domain Bacteria; phylum Bacillota; class Clostridia; order Tissierellales; family Peptoniphilaceae; genus Helcococcus. The sequence goes on along the minus strand of CAMXYZ010000023.1, from coordinate 6,003 downwards.
AAAGAATATTTGAAGAAACAGGAAAATCAGTTAAATACCATGTTGGTACAATGATTGAAATTCCAAGAGCGACATTATTAGCAGACGAAATTGCTGAAGTTGCAGAATTCTTCTCATTCGGTACAAATGACCTAACACAAATGACATACGGATTCTCAAGAGATGACGCAGGTAAATTCTTATCTCAATACTTAGATGATGGAATCTTCGAAAAAGATCCATTCCAAGTAATCGACCAAAAAGGTGTTGGTAAATTAATGAGAATGGCTGTAGAATTAGGTAAGAAAGCAAGACCTGATCTAAAATTAGGTATCTGTGGTGAGCACGGTGGTGAACCTTCATCAGTAGCATTCTGTGATGAATTAGGTTTAGACTATGTATCATGTTCTCCATTTAGAGTTCCAATTTCAAGATTAGCTGCTGCTCAAAAATCACTAAGAGACAGAGAAGCTAAGATGACAAAAATTGAAGATTTCTTACTAAAATAGAAATTTATTGAATGACTTTCTCAAAGACTGTTGAGAGACTACTTAAATGTAGTTTCTCAACAGTTTTTTTTCATAGTATTTTTTAAATGTTTTAAAAGATATAGAAATAGTTTTAAAATTGGTATAATATCTATGTAGGAAATAAAATGGCGCTGTATCATTAATTATCAATTGTATTGGAGGAAAAAATGCATCCAGATATTAAGAAAATTATTTTAACAGAAGAAGAAATACAAGAAATGGTAAGTGAAATCGCAAATAGAATTAATGAAGACTATAAAGGAAAAGAACTTTTAGTTGTAGGAATTTTAAAAGGTTCTGTAATCTTCATGTCCGATTTAGTTAAAAGAATTAATGTTCCACTTCAAATGGACTTTATGCTAGTTTCTAGTTATGGTCTAGATTCAGAATCAAGTGGAGATGTTAAAACTCTTATGGATATTAGCGCAAATCCTAGAGATAGACACATTCTAATTGTCGAGGATATAATTGACACAGGAAGAACTATTAAAACCATAATAGATTTATTCTCTACTAGAGGCGCAGCATCTGTTAAAACTGTTGCACTACTAGATAAAGTAGATAGAAGAGAAATTGAATTCGATGTAGATTATATAGGTACCGAAGTACCTGATGAATTTTTAGTGGGATATGGATTAGATTTCGCAGAGAAACATAGAAATTTTCCATTCGTAGCAGCACTTAAAGAAGAAGCATATTTATAAAATTAAGCTCTGTAACTTTTAAAAGTTACAGAGCTTTTTATAATTATCTTCTCTTTTTATATAAAACTACTGATGCTCCCCCAGCACCTAATAAAGCTATTAGTTCTAAGACAATTCCTGTATCTCCAGTTTTTGGATTCTTGCCAGTATTTTTTACAGTTTTTTCTGTAGTAGTAACTGTTGTACTTCCAGATTTGTTCTTATCTGTAGTAGTTGTAATTGAATTATCTGATTTAAGATTTTCAGATGCTATGATGAAGTCTGAAAATTTATCTGATTCAAATACGAGCTTATCATTTTCAATTTGTTCTTTTATTTCTATTAATTCTAATTTTCCATCTTCGCTATAATGTAGATTTAATATTGTAATATTCTTTAATTGTTTTTCAGTAAATTCTAATTCTTTTACTGGTATTTCTATTCTTTGAGCTTTGTCTAATACTTTATGCTCCTTATCGAATTGATCTTTAATTGATATGTCAAATACTTTATAATCGTATCCTTGAGGATATTTTTTATTTAGATTATCTTTTACATTATTCGGCATTTGATCAATCTTTTTATCTACTCTTTTAATTTGAGACTTATAAATTAATTCCTCATCATTCTCCCCAGGATTTTCAGGTTCTTCTGGACTTGGCTCTTCAGGTGTTTCCGGTTCTCCTGGTGTCTCTGGCTTTTCAGGAGTTTCCGGCTCTTCAGGTTTTTCTGGTTCTCCTGGTGTCTCTGGCTCTTCAGGAGTTTCCGGCTCTTCAGGTTTTTCCGGTTCTTCAGGTGTTTCCGGTTCTCCTGGTGTCTCTGGCTCTTCAGGTGTTTCTGGTTCTCCTGGTGTCTCTGGCTCTTCAGGTGTTTCTGATTCTCCTGGTGTTTCTGGATTTGGATTTTCATCTTTTGCAATTAGTAAATCTTCTAATCCATTAAGTGCTTCTCTTATCTTATCTAATTCATGAGTAGTAAGTGCTTTTTGAACTTCTTTTTCCAGATTTTCAAGCTCTTCTAAGTACTTAGATACACTTTCATCGGTGTATTTGTCTTTATCAATGCTTTTCATTGATTCTATTTTTTCTAATAATGAATCTTTATTAAATTCTTCATTATCATAGATTAAATGTTGTTTACGATTTTCTCTGAATGCTGATAATCCATCACTCCACATAGCTTCAATTTCATCATATGATTTGCCTTCTAATATTGCTTCTCTCACCCAAGAATTCCCCATTAGAGTATCAAAGAAGTATGATGTATTATTCCAGTTTGGTGTAAATATGAAATCTTCTGGATACATTTCATTTAATTTTATTATCATCTCTAATCCTACACGAAGTGGATCGTAGATGTCTGAATTGGTTACATGTATTTGAACCCCGTGACTTAATTCACCTTTATGTTTTGACATTGTTGGTGTAAATGAAGCTGCTCTAAATCTTACACCTGGTAATTCTTTTTCATTCATAGCTTTTGCGAAATCATAAGCATTTACAAATGGTGCACCAATTAGTTCGAAAGGTTTTGTTGTCCCTCTACCTTCTGACATATTTGTTCCTTCAAAGAATCCTGCACCAGGATATACTTGAATAGTTTTAGTTGTTGGCATATTTGGTGATGGCAATACTAGTTCTAGACCAGTATCGTCATAAAGCATATTACGATGCCAATTTTTCATTGGTACAACTGTAAGTTTCGCATTTATATCAAATTCAGTATTGAAATAATTAGCTAATTCTCCTACTGTCATTCCATGAATAACAGGTATTGGATACATTCCAACAAATGATGAATATTTTTCTTCTAATACTGGACCTGAAACTTTTTCTCCACCAAGTGGATTTGGTCTATCAAGAACTATTATTTCTATACCATTTTCTTGTGCAGCTTGCATTGCATAGGCCATGGTATAGATATAGGTATAGAATCTAGCGCCAACATCTTGAATATCGAAAATTAGAACATCAACACCTTCTAACATTTCTGGAGTTGGCTTCTTTGTTGCCCCATAAAGACTGTGAACAGTAATTCCTGTTTGTTCATCTACATAAGATTCTACTTGGCTTCCCGCTTGAGCATCTCCTCTAACACCATGTTCCGGACCATATAGTGCAACAAGATCAATTTCTTCATCTTCATGAAGTAAATCAACTATATGATTTAAATTTTGATCAACCCCTGTAGGATTAGTGATTAGTCCTACCCTCTTACCTTTGATTAAATCTTTTTGTTCGGTAAGTAATACTTCTACTCCCAATTTAAATCCACTCGTGTCATTCTGAGCAAATGCAGGTACTATACTCGTAAATACAAGTACCATAGCTAAAAGTAATCTCCAAACTTTTTTCATAAATTCCTCCTCAAATTTATTTTTTATATGATTTTTATAATTTATTTACATCAATAAATTTATATTTGTCTCCAGCTAAAATATATTCTAATAGTGGTAAATCTTCTTCAATCACATTTCCTAAAACATTCACTTTTTCATCTCTTGCTAAGTCTCTCTTTGTGATTTGTAATTCTCCATTATATCTTCCATAATTTTTATTATCTATTGTAATTGAACCTTTTGCTCTTTCTGATGTATTATTAGCTTCTATATCATAATCTACAATAAATCTCGCTTCGGCACTTCTTATTACATAGTCTGATAAATCTTTTCTATTTGTATGAGTCTTTAGTATCAAATCTTCTATTCTTGGATCATTGATATTCATATTTTCAACTCTTAAACTGATTATTCCTTCTTCAATATATTTTCTAAGTCTTTCAAAACTAGATTCTTTTATAGATATATCTCCTATTAGAATCTCATCAATATCGTATTTTTTGTGTAAGTCAATAAAAGTGAAAAGTGGATCTTTATATCTATGTATCTCAATTGTTGGAAGTCCTTCATAAATTGGACCTCTTAATTCATCATCTCCAGGTAAAAATGCTTGAATCTTAAATCCTTTTGATTTCAAATATTTATTTTGTTCTAAAAAAGATTTTTCCCCTAAACCAGTTTCAGGTCTTGGATAAAAATTATGACAAGCAATTATATTGTTGAGATTTAATCCTAAACTCTCTAATTTCTCGCATTCTGTATCGTCTATTGTACTAGCGTTTAAAATTACATCAAAACTCTTTGAAATTTCTACTATTTCTTCATCACTAAATCCATAATCAACTCTAAGCTTCTTTATTTTTATAATCTTTAGATAGTTTAACAGTTCATCAAAACTCATATTATATCTAGTTAGAGTTGCGCTTGATATATCTATCATAAGAGACATTCCTAACTTATCTATATATGAAGATACAGAATTTAGTTTTTCTAAAGTACCTTCTGGATCTTCTTCGCCAATATGTATTGAGGTAAATATCTCTTTAACTCCATATTTTGAAATCTTTGCCAAATAGTCTTTTATCTTTGATAAATCTTCGGATAAATAAACTGATGCACCTAACATATCTTTCCTCTTTCCTATTGTTTTTATAGTAATTTACTAGATTTTAATTTTGTTAATCTGATTTTATTATTTTTTACTACAATTCTTTTCTTAATTAGATACTATATGAAATCGTAAACATATACAATATTTACCCTGTCTGTTGTAACAAAGTTTCTTAATTAGAAATATTTAAAACGAAAACAACCATTATTTTCAATGGTTGTTTAAATAAATATGTTAAATTTTTTTATTATTAATCTTCTTCTTTCTTTAATAATTTGCTTGTCTCTAATATATTGTTCATATATTTTTCTCTGACAGTTTCTATATATGTATTATAAATTATATCTATTATAGATAATTGACTTATTCTACTTGATCCAGCACTGATTCTTTGTAAACCTTCTATTTTAGGTACAAATAAATTGTAGTCTGCTAATTGCATTAATTTATTATGATCATATGCGGTAATAGATATTAGTGTCGCTCCATTTGCTTTAATCATTTCTGCCATTTCAAGAATTTCTCTAGTTTTACCAGAGTATGATATTACAAAGGCTAATTCATCCGATTCTATATTTGATGCACTTATCAATTGTAAATGTGTATCTTCATATAAGACATTTAGCTTATTTATTCTTTCCAATTTTTGCTGGAAGTCTTTGCATACCAAATAACTCGCTCCAATACCATATAATCTAATGACTTTTGTATTATCTATTATCTTTATAATTTTTGATAATTCCTCATAATCTATTAAATTAAAGGTATTTGTAATTGCATTGATATTTTGATTTAGGACATTTTTTACTATCGCTACTATGTCTTCATCTTTTGAGTTTTTAAATTTATCTCTGTATATCTCTTCACTAAAATTTAAATCATTTAAAATTGCTAATTTAACTTCTTTAAATCCAGAAAATCCTAATTTTTTACATATTCTAACTATTGTAGCCGAACTACAGTAACCGAGTTTTGCAAGAGTATGTATATCCATGGATGTGACATCTCTAGGATTATCTAATATATATCTAATCGCTGGTTTTTCAACTTCTGTAGCTTGATGTTTATAGTAGCTTTGTAATCTGTATAAAACCTTCTTCATAATATAACCCCTAATATATTGTATTTATTATACATATTAATAGTATATCAAATAAATTTATTATGTATTAAAAAAGTTGCTGCAAAATTTACATTTTGCAACAACTCTTGTAATAATCTATTTTATTTTACAGCTTTATTATATAATTCTTCAGCTTTTTCCCAGTTAATAATATTGAAATATGCTTCAACATAATCTGGTCTTCTATTTTGGTAATTTAGATAATATGCATGTTCCCAAACATCTAAACCGATAATTGG
>CAMXYZ010000022.1 GCA_947253305.1 uncultured Helcococcus sp. | reverse complement strand
AGATTGCCTCTTGTCTCGTGGGCTCGGAGATGTGTATAAGAGACAGCATCAATATTATAAGGTAAATCATTTAATGCCTTATAAGCGATATCTCCATCTTCCATTTGCTTAGCAAGTATAATTTCTTCTTTTTTTGATAAAAGATTTAATTTTCCAATTTCCTTAAGATACATTTTAACAGGGTCATCTACAAATGCACCTTTTATCTCATTTACATCCGTATCTTCTTCATCGTCATCGGAAAATATAATATCATCATCTATACTATCGTAGTCGACATTTTCTATATCTGCATCTTCTGGTTCAACGAATCCATCTTTTAATAAATCTACTTCTAAATCATTAAGTTCTCTTCTAATGCTTTCTATATCGTCATCTTCTAAATTATTATAACCATCAATTGACTTCAATTGAGAATTCATAATTGTGCCATTATTATCTTCAGCTATGGCCTTAGCTTCTTCTAAAATCGATAATTTTAGATTCTCCATCTCTATATCTTTCTCTTTCATGCGTCCTCCTTAGGTCAATTTCGTCAGTTAGATTCCGTCAACTTTTTCAATATTTCAGTGTATTCATTCATATCTTCTAAACTATATTCGTTACTTTTAATGAGTTTTAATAATTCATCTTTTCTTTCTTCAAGTTTTGTAATTTCTATTCTCTGCTTTAGTTCTTTAACAACAGCTTCGTGTGAAAAATCTTCTTCCAATAATCTTTTATAGTCTTTTTCAAGATTATTCTTTTTTATTAACTCATTATTAAATAGATCTGCTTTTTTAGAGTTTTTCTTATAATTATTAGAAATCATCTTGTATATTTCAATCATTTCTTCATCTTCCAAAAATTCAGACAGTTTATTTAATTTATTAAAATAATTAATATCCAATAAAGAATAAAGTAAAAATTCTCTCTCAAGAATTTTTTTTCTATTATTAGCATATTCTGAACCATTATTTATTATTCTGTTTGTTATTTTTTTATTACGTGCAATGTTTTTATACCCATTTTGATTATTATTAATATTTTGAGACTTAAACTTCTCTCTCCTATTTAATTCTTCAATCCTTATATTTACATCATTTCTTAATGAATCGGTACTTACACCTATAAATCTGGCTGATTTGTCGATATAAATATCTCTTATTACATTACCTTCAATATCGGATAAAAATTCAATAATCTCATGTATAAAGTCCATCTTGCTCTTTGCGTTCTCTTGTAATTTAGTAAGTTTAAAATCTATAGGTTCCATTGCCTTCTTCATTAATTTTTCAAATTCTTCCTTACCAAATTTCTTTATATAATCATCTGGATCTAGATTATCAGGAAAATCCATTATTAAAAGTTCGACATCCATATTTTTAAATATATCAATTGCTCTTAAAGCAGCTTTAACTCCAGCCTCATCTCCATCGTATGCAATATATACATTTCTCGCATATCTTCTTACGAGTCTCGCCTGATCTTCCGTCATAGCTGTTCCAAGAGTTGCAACTGCATAATCAATACCTCTATTGTAAAGTGCAATTACATCCATATATCCTTCAACCAATATAATCTTATCTCTAGTTCTTAATCTATTAACTACATTTGCTCCATAGATATTCTTACCTTTTATGAATATAGGTGATTCTGGTGAATTAATATATTTAATATTATGATTTATTAAAGTTCTTCCACCAAATCCAATAACTTTATTTTTGCTATTAATTATTGGAAAGATAAGTCTATCTCTAAACTTATCATAATACCCATTGTCGCCTTTCCCGATGAGTCCTAATGTTAGCATATCTTCTTCTTTAAAATCTTTTTCTTTCAAGAAATGATATAGTCCGTTGTCATTTTTTGCATAACCTAAAAAATATTTATTTAATATCTTTTTATCTAGATTTCTATCTTGCAAATATTTTTGTGGAAAATCTTCGGTCAATAAATTTCTAAAATAATATCTGGCTGCTAATGAATTAATTTCATAATATCTATTATTTTCTTCCACCTTTGCTTTGGAATATTCCGTCTCTTCAAGAACCATTCCAATTTTGTCAGCAAGAAATCTTATCGCTTCTATATACGATAAGTTTTCAATTTGCATAATAAAAGATATTGTATCTCCTCCTGCGTGACATCCGAAGCAATGGAAATTATTCTTTTCTCTACTTACCATAAAGGAAGGAGTTTTCTCATTATGAAATGGGCACAACCCCTTAAAACTGGATCCTGCCCTCTTTAAATCTACATAATCAGATATTATATCCACAATATCTAATCTTTCCTTTAATTCATTTATTTGCTGCTCTGGAATAATACGCATTAATTAATCCCTATCTGTTATTTTCTATATGTTCCATAATTTTAGCTGCTGTTTCTTCTATTGTAGATGTAGATACATCAATAACTTCACAGCCTAATTCATCAAATAAGTTCTTAGCATAGTCTAGTTCTTCATTAATTCTATCGTCATTTGCATATGCTGAATTTTGTGTTAATCCTAAACTAGTTAATCTTTGATTTCTAATTTCATTTAATTTCTTTGGATCAATTATTAGTCCTATTAGCTTTTTACTATCTACTTGATATATTTCCTTTGGAACTGCTAATTCTGGAACTAAAGGTAAATTCGCTACTTTATATGATTTATTTGCTAAATAAATAGAAAGTGGAGTCTTTGATGTTCTTGATACACCTAATAGTACAACATCTGCCTCAAGGAACCCTTTTGGATTTTTTCCATCATCGAAATTCATCGCAAATTCTATAGCTTCAATCTTATCAAAATATCTATTATTTAAATCTCTCATTAAACCAGCTTCTCTTTGAGCCTTTTGATGAACAAATTTTTCAATTTCATCAACCGGTTTATTTAATAAATCTATAACCATAAAATTATCATTTTGATATTCATTTATTGCATCTAAAACTTCTTTTATAATTACTGTAGTTAACACAAGAATTCTATGCTCTCTACCATTAGCAAATATTTCATCAACCTGTTCCTTAGTTCTAACATGTGAAAATCTTAATCTAACAAATTTTAATTCTGGAAAATGTATCATTATCGCATTTGCCATTTGATTTGCTGTTTCTCCAGATGAGTCAGATATAACATATAAATTAATCATTCCTACCTCACAATCTTTGTTGGGTCAAATATATTTAATATTCTATCACTAACATTCTTAACAATTGCTAATCTATTTTCACGAATAGCATCGTCATCTACCATCACCATAGTATCGTCCAAGTATTTGTCTACTAATTTAACAAGTTGTAATAAATTATCCAATGCTTCATCATACTGATTTGTATTAGTTTCTTTATCAATTTGTTCTAAAATATTTAGCTCTTCAAAAATACTTCTATCTTCTTCTTGCAAAACTACATCGTTTATATCGGTATGACTAGCTCTTTCTGATATATTGACTACTCTAACAAATTTTGTTATTTCATCTGAGAATTCTTCACTCTCGCTTAGTTTTGAAATCATTTCTATTTTCTCATGAATTCTATATACATCAAATGAATTTGATTCAAGTACTGAATCTATTATATCATGCTTGTAGCCTTCATCTATTAACATATTTCTAAATCTTAATTTAATGAATTTCAAAACTTTTTCAACAACTTCTTCATAGTCAAAGTTTTCCCCAAAACTTTCAACATAATTATATAGTGATTCTTTAACGAGTTTTTCTAAATCTAGACTTATTTGCTTGTCAACCAATATATGAAGTATTCCTAATACAGCTCTTCTTTGTCCATATAAGTCTTGTGAACCTGTTACTTCTACTCCTTTTGAATATAGACCTGTAATGGTATCTATTTTTTCAGCTAAAGAAAGTAAAATCCCACTTGTAGTATTTGGTAATTCTCCACCAGATTTAACCGGCATATATTGTTCTTCAATAGCACTTGCAACTAATGAATCTTCACCACTATTTGCTGCAAAAATTCTTCCCATCAAACCTTGTAATTCTGTAAATTCTATAACTGTTGAAGTTACTAAATCCGCCTTTGATAAATATGCAGCTCTTTGTGCTATTTTTATAGCATCTTCACCGCATTCTATCTTTTCACCAATTGTTTCAACTAAATCGATTAATCTATTTGACTTATCTAGCATGGTACCTAATCCATCATAATATGCTAATGACTCTAATTTAGGTACATATTCTTCTAATGGAATAGATATATCTTTCATATAGAAGAATTTTGCATCTTCAAGTCTTGCAACTAATACCTTCTTATTACCTTCAATAACATTTTCCATACCTTCTTCATCACCATTTCTTACAGCTATAAAATAAGGTAATAAATTGTGACTATCATCTTCTACAGGAAAATATCTCTGATGATCCTTCATTGTAGTTACGATAACTTCTTTAGGTAAATTTAAGTATTCATTATCAAATTCTCCAATAAATGGTGTTGGATACTCATTTATATAAATTAATTCTTCTAATAATTCATCATCTTGTAAATAGTTTCCACCTTTTTCTTTTGAAAGAATATTGATACCGCGAGTAATCATATTTCTTCTCTTCTTATCGGATACTATTACATAGTTTTCTTCCAATTTATCTTCGTATTCATCAATTTTATCAATAACGATATTTGGACTTCCTAGAGTTCTATGACCCTTTGTTACATTTGATACCTTGATACCTTCAAGTTCGAATTTAAGTACTTCATCATCTAATATTGAAACTATCCATCTTATAGGTCTTAAGAATCTAAGATTTTTACCACCCCATCTCATTTGTCTTGGATTTGAAATGGATTTAATAATGTTTGGAATCTCTTCAATCAATAATTCATCAAGCTTTTTTATCTTGGTTTCAATATTTGCATATACATACTCTTCACCATTTAATTCTTCGATAGTAATATCATCTAATTCAAGTGATTTACTTTTTAAGAATCCCATTAAAGCCTTTGTAGGATTTCCTTCTTCGTCAAAAGAAATCTTTTTAGATGGTCCTTTAACCTTCTCACTAGAATTAGATTGATTAGCTTCTATACCTCTTATTATGATACTAAATCTTCTAGGAGTACTATTAATTGAGAAGGAATCAAATATATAATTGTTTTTTTCTAAAACAGAACTAATCCCATTTTTAAATTGATCCTGAGTGGGTTTTATATGTTTCGCCGGAAACTCTTCCACCCCTATTTCTAATAAATAATTACTCATCAATATTTTCCTCTTTTCTCAATAGTGGAAATCCTAATTCTTCCCTCTTTTCTAGATGATTTTCAGCAACATCTCTAGCTAGATTTCTCACTTTTTGAATGTACATATTTCTTTCTGATGCTGATACTGCTCCTCTCGCATCTAATGTATTAAATATATGTGAACATTTTAATACATAATCATATGCGGGCATAACTAATTTCTTTTCATTTAATTTAATTGCTTCTTTTTCATATAATTCAAATGTCAATTCTAATAAATTGATATCTGCTTCTTCAAAAGCATATACGGAGTTCTCGTACTCTGCTACTTGGAATAAATCCCCATATGTAATTTCATCATTCCATTTTAAATCGTAAACTGAATCAACATTTTGGATATACATAGCAAGTCTTTCTATACCCATAGTTATTTCGCCGGCTTCAATTTCTAGTGGAATTCCACCAACTTGTTGGAAATAAGTGAATTGTGTAATTTCCATACCATCAAGCCATACTTCCCAACCAACTCCCCAAGCACCAAGTGTAGGAGCTTCCCAGTTATCTTCGACAAATCTTATATCATGTATCTTTGGATCAATTCCTATAATTTCTAATGATTTTAAATATATATCTTGAATATCATCTGGTGTTGGTTTTAATATAATTTGTAGTTGATGATGTTGATACAATCTGTTTGGATTTTCCCCATATCTTCCATCTGCCGGTCTTCTGGAAGGCTCTACATACACGGTATTCCAAGGTTCTGGTCCTAGTGTTCTCAAGAAAGTATTTGGATTCATTGTACCAGCCCCTTTTTCAATATCATAAGGCTCAAGTATTATGGCACCATGATCCGCCCAATACATCTTTAATTTTTCAATCATATCTTGTAAATGCATTTTCCCTCCATTAATTGATGCCCATTAATTTTATAAAATTTGTATATGATTTTGGCATCATAATATCTGTATTATATCTAATAAATTCTATTATTAATTTGAATATCTTTATTTCATCGATTTCATTATTAATTATATCAATATTTTCGAATATTTCTATAAATATTTGATTAAGATATACATATTCATCCCTATCTAGGATTTTTGAATTTTGAGTGAAATGATTTTCGCATACTATTCCACCTTTTTCATATGAAAAATAAATCCTTTGAAAATTGTTTTCTCCACAATTTACACATCTATTAAGAATCGGTCTAAACCCTATCATAGATATATATTTTATTAAGAACATGTTCGCTAATCTTATTAAATTATCAGTTTTCGACAAATAAATTATTGTTTTTTGAACTAATTTATATATATTATCCTCTTCTTCGTTTTTTACAATGGTTCTTTCGACCAAATCAAATATCATCTGTGTAAGATATATCTTTTTTATGTTACTTCTTATTTCTAAATTTGAATTTACGATTATACCATCTTTTAGATAATAAAAATCATTTCTTTTATTCAATTCAAAATCTGCTTCAGTGTATAAAGATATTAAATTATGTTTTTTTGATTTTGGTGATTTAACACCTCTAGCCATTACTGATATTATCCCTTTTTGTTCAGAAAAAAGAGTCAATATCTTACTAGTTTCGCCATAGTCAACTGCTCTTATGACAAAGGCTCTTATATTATCTATATCCAAAGTCCTTAACCCTTGTATCTTTTTTACGCCAATCTTTGGCAACTTTTACCCAAATTTTTAAATTAACTCTAATATCTAATAATTTTTCTATATCAACTCTAGCCTGTGAACCTATAGTTTTAAGCATTTGTCCACCTTTTCCAATAACCATTCCCTTATGTGAATTTTGCTCCACATATAAATTGGCGTCAATATCTAATAGATTCTTATCTTTTCTCTCTGATATTTTCATTATTTCTACTGCAATACCGTGAGGTATCTCATCATACATATTTAGTAAAACTTTTTCTCTTATAATTTCTGCAATGATATTTCTCTCTGGTTGATCTGTTATCATGTCCTCAGGATAATACATTGGACCTTCATCTAGAACATCATATATATATTCTAAATATTTATCATAATTTTTCTCTTCAAGTGCAGATATCGGTATGATTTTATCAAATATATTCATATCTGTGTATTTCTTAACTAATAAATCTACTTCGACTTTACTTTCAGCTAAATCAATTTTATTAATTAATAAAATCACCTTTGTATCTATTCCTTCTAAAAGATTAATAATATAATTATCTAATTCTCCTATATCCTCACTCAAATCTACTATGAATGTTATAAGATCGACCTCATTTAAAGTATTCTTTGATACTGATAACATGTAGTCTCCTAATTTATTTTTAGGATTTTGAATACCTGGTGTATCTAAAAAAACAACTTGCATCTTATCATCAGTATATATCATTTGTATTCTATTTCTTGTAGTCTGTGGTTTATCGGAAATTATAGATATTTTCTCTCCGATTAGACCATTTAACAATGTTGATTTACCAACATTAGGTCTTCCTATAACTGTAACAAAGCCTGATTTAAACATAATTCTCCTTATATAAATCTAAAAAACATTATTAATCCTAACAGCACCCCGAGAAGTCCTCCTAAGATAACTTCCAATATAGTATGAGTCTCGGACTCCACTCTAGACTGAGCAACGAGCACAGCTACTCCAAAAAATAACACACTAACTATATAGCTTTTTGAAAGTACTGATCCTATTGTCGCAAGATTAAAAGCTAATGCAGAATGTCCTGATACCGAACCACCTTTAAGGAATGTTGTATTTGTCTTATAAAATACTCCTTTTAAGAAAATCACCAGTAATACAGTTGCTGCGACAGATATTACGAGTAAATGTTCCTTGCTATCCATTATCTTTAATAGCATCGTCTCACCATCAAATATTGATTTAATCTTTGGATATATCAATAAATATGCTACAAATATAGAATTGATAGCCGTCAATAATACTGCTCCAGCCGAAATATCTTTTGTTCTCTTTGCTAATTCATTGTAATTTCCATCTGATGCTAAATCAGTTAAAGTTTCGATTGCTGTATTTATTAATTCTGCTGATAATACTGAAACTATAGTTATAGATATAATTATTAATTCAACTCTCGTAAAATCTAATAATACTGATATTCCTAATATTAATATTGCAATTAATATATGTACCTTCATATTTCTTTCAGTATTGATGCTATTAACTATACCTTCGATAGCACTATTAAATGAATCCATCAAATTTCTATTTTCGCGTAATTCATCTACATATTTTTTTTCATTCTCATTATTTGAAGATTTTCTCATTTAAAAACTCCAATTTTTTTCATTATTTCTTTTTCTTTCTTTCTCATATCTAATTTATCAGCTTCTTCAATATGATCATATCCTAAGAGATGAAGTAATGAATGAACTGTTAAATATATCAATTCTCTATCATAGCTGTGGCCAAATTCTTCCGCTTGTTCCTTAAGTCTAGTACTGCAAACTACTATATCACCAAGCATACCGAATTCTGGAATATCATCTCTTTCGAATAAAGGAAAAGATAATACATCAGTAATACTATCTACTCCTCTATATTCTCTATTGAGCCTTTGTATCTCATCTTCATTAACTATAGAATAAGATATTTCGTAATCTAATCCATATCCAAGATGTAAGAGAGACTCTTTAATAGCATTTACAATCCTATTTTCTATTTTTTCATCTATACCTAGATCATCACTTAGATTCTCTATTAGAACTTCCATCTTTAAGCCTCTTATCGTATTCATTATATGCTTCTATAATTCTTTGAACTAATGGATGTCTAACAACATCTGTTTCATCAAATTCTACGAATTCAATTCCTTTAACATTTCTCAATATATTTCTAATAGTAATTAACCCGGATTTCTTACCTCTTGGTAAGTCTAATTGTGTAATATCTCCGGTAATAATTGCTTTAGAACCATAACCAATTCTTGTTAAAAACATCTTCATTTGTTCAGGTGTAGTATTTTGTGCTTCATCCAATATTACAAATGCATTATCTAATGTTCTTCCCCTCATATATGCAAGAGGTGCCACTTCTATAACATCTCTTTCCATTAATTTTTGATATGTCTCTGGTCCCATTATTTCAAATAAAGCATCATATAAAGGTCTTAAATATGGATCTATCTTCTCTTGTAAATCACCTGGTAAAAATCCTAAACTTTCGCCTGCTTCTACGGCTGGTCTTGTAAGTATCAATCTTGAAACTTCTTTATTTTTGAATTTTTCAATAGCCATAGCCATAGCTAAATAAGTCTTACCAGTACCAGCAGGACCGATACCAAATACTACATCATTATCTCTAATTATATCTACATATCTTTTCTGTCCTATTGTCTTTGGTCTTATTGGTTTACCTTGATATGTTGTAACAATGATATCATTTAGATAGTCTTTTATATTATCACTATTATTTTTTTTCTCCATGCTAATCGCATATCTAACATCTTCTATTTTTAATTCACCCTTTGCTTCTATTATATCAAATAAGACATCTAAAAGATGAGTTGTTAGCTTAATCATGTCTTTATCGCCACGTATATTCAAATGATTTTCTACAATTTTGATTCTAACACCTAGTTCTCTTTCAATTAATGTGATATTTCTATCTAAATCTCCAAATAAAATATTTAATTGTTCTGGATTATTAATTTCGTATTTTGTTTCTTTGATAATGTCCTCCTATTAAGCGCGAAAAATATAGAGGAAATCCCCCTATATTTTCCTATCAAATATTATACTACTTATAAAAGCTTCTCTCGCTGTATTTTTCTTTCTCAATTTTTTACTAATCTCACTATGCCCCTTATAGGAAACTTTTTTAGAATTATCTTCGTTAAGTTTTTCAAGCTTTAATTCATCATTTTTCTTTTTACTATGATAAAGAGTATCAGTAAATGAATTCGTTCTTCGATTATTCGCATTTTCTAATCTATCTTTTTCTAATAGGCTTTTTTGTCCTTGAATTGAATTTTCACCTTGATAATTTTCACTTCTTGTAATCAAATTATTATCTTTTTGTTGCGTAATAGTCCTATCAAAATTACTATTACTACTCATTTGATAATTTGGTAGAGCTTGAATACTTTTTTGTTTGTTCTGATTAGTATTTTGTATTTTTTTAGATTGATGTTTCTTATCTTTTAGAAATTCCTGAAGCTTATCATATTCCTTAGTTTTCTTATCTTGACCTTCTAATTCTTTAATGATTTCTTCAGCAATTTCATCAAGTAGTTTTCTGAATGAGCTCATAATTACTCACCATCTACTTCTGTATCTTCTTCTCCTGCAATGTTTTTTCTCATTTCGGTATCTGCTTGAATATTTTGTAGTTTGTAATAATCTACTACCCCAAGATTACCTGTTTTTAATGCTTCTGCTAATGCTAGAGGAACTTGTGATTGCGCTTCAACAACTTTAGCCTTCATTCTACGAACTTCGGCTTGCATTTCTTGTTCTTGAGCAACAGCCATAGCTCTTCTTTCTTCCGCTTTAGCTTGAGCAATTTTCTTATCAGCTTCAGCTTGATCAGCTTGAAGTGCAGCACCTATATTTCTTCCTACATCGACATCAGCGATATCGATTGATAGAATTTCAAATGCTGTACCTGAGTCTAAACCTTTTTCTAAAACATTTCTTGAAATTAAATCAGGATTTTCTAATACATCTTTATGAGATTTTGATGAACCTACAGTTGTAACTATACCTTCACCAACTCTGGATATAATTGTCTCTTCTCCAGCACCACCGACTAATCTGTCTAGATTAGCTCTTACTGTTACTTTAGCGATTGCTTTAATTTCAATACCGTCCATAGCAACTGCTGCTATAATTGGAGTTTGAATAACTTTTGGATTAACAGATATTTGAACTGCTTCAAATACATCTCTACCTGCAAGGTCAATTGCTGCAGCTTGTTCAAACTCTAAGTCTATATCTGCTCTTTGAGCAGCTATTAAAGCATCTACAACTCTATTAACGTCACCACCTGATAAATAATGAGCTTCTAATTCATTAATTTCAATTTTAATTCCCCCCTTTGTAGCTTTGATAAGTGGATTAATTATTCTATGAGGTGAAACTCTTCTAAGTCTCATACCTACTAGTGTACCTAGCCCAACTTTTACACCTGAAAAGAATGCTGTAATCCATAATCCAACTGGTATAAATGTTAGGAACAATGATACCAATATAAATGCTATAACAATTATAAAAATAATTCCTACAAATCCTCCATTAGTACTTGTTAATGCGAGTAATAAATCTAACATAAATCCTCCTGATTTAATCTATTTTTTTACAAATTAATTGACTTCCCTTAATTTCTTCAACTATAACTTTACTATTACGATCAATGAAGTCTCCATTAGATATTGCATCGTAAACTTCATCCTCAATTTTAACTTCTCCAGAAGGTCTCAAGACTTTAACAACTATACCAGTCTTTCCGACAAAATCTTCTCCAACTGCTTTATTCTTATTTCCTTTTGTTACTGACATACTTTGATTCAATACCAATCTATTATTTTTGATATTTCTTAATAGATACTTAGAAATAACTACAGTCATTATCAACGCTATAACAATCGAAATAAATATTGCTCTATAAGGATTTTCAAAGTTTTGAATAGCTAATATAGATTCAACTAGTAGATAAATACCTGCTAAACCAATCACGCCAAAACTTGGTATTAATACTTCAAGAGCTATAGCAATCAACGCTGCACTTAGTATTAAAATTAGTAAAATTTCTGAATTAATAAAATTTGTTAACATCTTAACCTCCTTTCAATATTTTTTACCCAATTTTATTAATTGTAAATCAGACCAAATGGTCATTTTTATATCTTTATTTTACCATATACTGAACAAATTTTCCTAAAATTTTAGACTATATTATTGAAATTTAAATGAAATATAGTTTACTCATAATAAAATAATATTTTTCTTTTATTTACAACTTTTATAATGAATTTAAAATCAAAAAAGGACATAACAAAATTTCTTTGTTACATCCTTAAATATCAAAATTTATTTATTACCTTATATTGTAATAATTATAAAAGTCAAGTAGAGAACAATTATCCTCTTCTTCTCTTTCTCTTTGCTGCGTCAATTTTTCTTTTCTTTACTACTGATGGTTTTTCATAGTATTCTTTTCTCTTGTATTCTGAAAGAACTCCTGAACGCGCACATTCTCTTTTAAATCTCTTTAAAGCACTATCAATTGATTCGTTTTCTCCAACTCTAATCTCTGTCATCTCTTCACCCCCTTATTAGATAATTTATATAACCTTTGAGGTTTACTCAAACATTATATAATATGGTGAAAAATATTGCAAATTTTAATTAAAAAGCTCGTTTTAGCAATTCCTCTCCTCTCATTTGTTCATATCTCCAATCTCATACTGTATCATAGATACTAATGATATAGCTGCAGTCTCAGTTCTTAAGATTCTATTTCCAAGATTGATTACATAAGAATTGATATCCTCCAGCATATTAATTTCTTCTTCGGAAAATCCACCTTCTGCTCCAATAATTATATTTATCTCATCATCTTTTACTTCGTTTAATACTTCTTTTAGACTTTCACCTCTATTTTCATAAGCAACTATCGAAGTCTTACCTTTTAATTCTTCGCACATTTTTTCAAAAGATATCGATTCTTTAATTTCCGGGATAATACATCTCTTTGATTGCTTTGATGCAGCTTCAGCAATTTCCATATATCTTCTTAATTTTTTCTCTTCTTTTTTGTCACTCCATTTAACAATTGTTCTTGAAGAATTAAATGGTATTATACTATTTACACCAAGTTCTGTGCATTTCTGTATTATTAGTTCTAATTTATCGGATTTTGGTAGTCCTTGATATAGATTTATCT
>CAMXYZ010000021.1 GCA_947253305.1 uncultured Helcococcus sp. | reverse complement strand
GTATTAATTGACTGGAATGTACCAAAAGGTGTTCTTTGAGAAGTTCTAACTTGACCACTTCCCGAACATTTACTACAAGTCTTTTTACTTGTTCCCGGTTTTGCTCCAGTACCATCACAATTTTCACAAGTTTGATATCTTCTATATGAAACTGTCTTTTCTACGCCATCAACAGATTCTCTAAAGCTAATATTAATCTGCGATTGTATATCTTCTCCTCTTCTTGGTGCATTTGGATTAGATCTACTTGTGCTACCACCGAAAAAGTCAGAGAATAAATCTGAGAATATATCTCCCATTCCTGAGAATCCACCGAATCCAGAATTTGGATCAAATGCAGATTCGCCATATCTATCATATTTAGCTCTATTATCTTCATCTCCAATAATTGCAAATGCTTGATTTATTTCTTTAAGTTTTTCTTGAGCTTCTTCATCTCCATTATTTAAATCAGGATGATATTTTTTAGCCAATCTTCTATATGCTCTTTTAATCTCTCCTGCAGTTGAATTCTGATCAACTCCAAGTACATCATAAGGATTTTTCATACTACCACCTATAAAATTAATAAGGGGAGGCTTTACTCCCCTTATGATTTTGAATTATTTATTTCTTCCATTATATCACTATACGACTCGTCTGCAAAATGCTCCTTTTCGTCGCATTTGTTTGACTCGCTGTATAAGATTAGACATCGGCTCTGCTCTTACGAGCAATCGCCGTGTCTACCGTTCAGAATAATCCTAAGGGATTATTCTTCACTATCATTATCATCAACAACTTCGTAATCAGCGTCTACTACATCATCTTGAGGTGCTGATTGTTCTCCTTGAGCACCTGCATCAGCATATAATTTTTCTGACAATTTGTGTAGTTCTGATGTTAAAGCTTCAGTCTTAGATTTGATTTCTTTAATATCATCTGAGTTTAATGAATTTTTCAAATCTTCTTTCTTAGATTCAATTGCGCTCTTTTCATCATCTGAAATCTTACCTTCTAAGTCTTTCAATGTTTTTTCGATTTGGTAAACCATTGATTCACCTTGGTTCTTTGCTTCAATTAATTCTTTTTTCTTCTTATCTTCTTCTGCATGAGCTTCTGCATCTTTAACTCTTTGATTAATTTCATCTTCAGTTAAGTTTGCTGTCGCTGTAATTGTAATCTTTTGTTCTTTACCTGTACCTAAATCTTTAGCTGATACATTTACAATACCATTTGCGTCAATATCAAATGTTACTTCAATTTGTGGTACTCCTCTTGGAGCTGCTGGTATATCTGTTAATTGGAAATTACCAAT
The DNA here is from genome assembly GCA_947253305.1 of uncultured Helcococcus sp. Lineage (GTDB taxonomy): Bacteria > Bacillota > Clostridia > Tissierellales > Peptoniphilaceae > Helcococcus. The sequence continues at coordinate 12,293 of CAMXYZ010000021.1, read as the reverse complement.
TGTTGTATTGTCAGCTGACATTTGTCTTTCACCTTGAAGAACTTTAATATCTACTGCTGTTTGATTATCTGCTGCTGTTGTAAATATTTGTGATTTCTTTGTAGGTATTGTTGTATTTCTCTCGATTAATACTGTTGTGATATTACCCATTGTTTCGATACCTAATGATAATGGTGTAACATCGAGTAATAATAAGTCGTTAACATCACCAGCTAATATAGCACCTTGTACTGCTGCACCTAGAGCTACTGATTCATCTGGATTGATGTCTTTTTGCGGATCTTTTCCAACTAATTTCTTAACAGCTTCAACTACTGCTGGTACTCTTGTTGAACCACCAACTAATAGAACCATATCAATTTCTGATGTTTGTAAACCAGAGTCTTTAATAGCTTCTCTAACTGGTACTAATGTTTCTTCAACTAAATCTGCAATTAATGATTCAAATTTAGTTCTTGAAATATCCATATTTAAGTGTGCTGGTTGTCCGTTAACAGCTGTAATAAATGGTAAATTAATTTGAGCTGTCATTGTTGTTGACAATTCTTTCTTTGCTTTTTCTGCAGCATCTTTTAATCTTTGTGCTGATGTGGCATCTTGTAATAAATCTACGCCATTTTCTTTCTTAAATTCTTCATTAATATATTTCATTAGTCTTTCGTCGAAGTCATCACCACCAAGTCTGTTATTACCTCTTGTTGCTAATACATCGATAACACCGTCTGCCACTTCAAGTATTGACACGTCAAATGTACCACCACCTAAGTCGAACACCATAATTTTCTTATCATCTGCTTCTTTTTCTAGACCATATGATAATGCTGCTGCTGTTGGTTCGTTAACAATTCTTTTTACATCAAGACCTGCAATTCTACCAGCGTCTTTTGTAGCTTGTCTTTGTTCGTTTGTAAAGTAAGCTGGAACTGTAATTACAGCTTCTGTAATTTTTTCACCTAAATATGCTTCAGCATCTGCTTTTAATTTTTGTAATATCATTGCTGAAATTTCTTCTGGTGAATATACCTTATCATCTATTTTAACTTTGTAATCTGTACCCATTTCTCTCTTGATAGATTCAATTGTTCTATCTGGATTCATAATTGCTTGTCTCTTAGCTGTTTCACCAACTAATCTTTCTCCATCTTTTGTAAATGCTACAACTGAAGGAGTTGTTCTATTACCTTCTGCATTAGGAATGATTGTCGCTTGACCACCTTCCATAACTGCTACTGCTGAATTTGTTGTACCTAAGTCTATTCCTATAATTTTACTCATAATTTCCCCCTTATTTTGAAACCTTAACCATTGCTGGTCTTATTACTTTATCTTTTAATTTATATCCTTTTTGGAATGTCTCTATAATATGTTCTGAATCTACATCTTCATTTTCTTCCATAAATACTGCATGATGTAAATTCGCATCGAATTTTTCGTTATCAGATTCGATTTCTTCTAACCCTTCTGATTCTAGGATATTGTTAAATTCGTCTCTGATTAATTTTACACCTTCTACAAATGGATCTTCTTCATTCACATCTTCTAATGCTCTATCAAAATTATCTTTTACTGAAAGTAATTTTGTAATTAATGATTCCGAAGCATATTTGTAAATCTCTTGTTTTTCATTTTCTTGTCTTCTCTTATAATTCGTAAAATCCGCTTGAAGTCTTTGGAATGAATCCTTTAATCTTTCATAATCTGAATTTTCTTTTGTTTCTTCATCTTCAATTTCTTCAATATCATCTTCAACTTCAGTAGATTCCATATCCTCGTTGTCAATCGTCTCTTGCGTTTCTTTTTCTAATTTCTCATTTATCATTTCATCACTCATAACTACCTTCTTTCAATGTGTCCATTAATATATTTACTCATTAATATGAGATCCGATATGATCTTTTCATATTTCATACTATTCGGACCTAATATTCCTAACTTTCCTTTTATACCCTGTGAATTTTTGAAAATCACAGTTATTATACTAAAATTATTTAATTCCTCAATTCCGATTTCTTCTCCAATAAATACTTGCAATCCGGAATCTAAATCATATGATAATAAATCAATTAGTAAATTATCATCTTTTAATAAATTCACTATCTTACCATTATTATCTATATCTCCTTGATTATATACGAATATATTCCCTATTCCTTCAAATATCATTCTTGGATTTGAAACGATTTTAGTCGTTTTTTCTATCACTGGAATTATTTCATTTAATACAGTATGTTTTTGGCTTAATATTTCATATATATTTGATTGTAAATTTTCTAAAACTTCAGTCTGATTTAGATTTAATAGTGTAGAATTTAATAAGCTATTTATTAAATCTACTGTTGTCCTGTCTACAGAACCTTTTAATCTAATCGTATCCGATCTAACTTCTTTAGAATTATATATGTAAACAATCACCAAATCTTTAGGACTTAAATAAACAATATTGATATATTTAAGAATTATATTCTTTAATTCCGGAAGCATAGCAAATGCTGTGTAATTTGTAATGGCAGATAATATCTTTGCTGCATTCGTTATTACATTCTCGAATTCACTAGACTCATCAATTGTCCTCATATCAAATAATTGTTGTGGTCCTATATCAAAAGGAATTTCATCTGATAAAAGTGCATCGACATAAAGCCTGTATCCACTATTTGATGGAACCCTACCTGATGAGGCGTGTACTTTAGTTAAATATCCTAATTCTTCTAAGTCGCTCATCTCATTTCGAATGGTAGCTGCACTTACTCCAATTTCTCCACTTTTTGAAAGAGATCTAGAACCTATTGGTTCCTTGGACTCAGTATATGATTTAATTATTGAATTTAGTATTTTAATCTTCCTTTCATCCATTTCGACCTCCTGTTATCACTCTCTGTCTTTGAGTGCTAACATTATTATACATGGCTTTTTTCCATTTGTCAAGCTTTTAAATTATAATAATTAAAGTGTTGATTTTTAGGTCTTTGTGATGCTTTTGTAAATGAAAATATAATGTTTTAAAATGCTAACAGAAAAAATTGACATTTTTATCAAGGTAATATATTGTTTAATTAATAAAGTATCAGGAGGCGAGATATGAAAGTAAAAAAACATATATTAAAATATTGAACGTTTTTGTTTTTACAATACTATTATATCGAAGGAAGTTATGATAACTACAGCGATGCGTATGAAGTTAAATAAAAAAATACTATTAATTTTTATTATTACAACTCTTATAGCTACTTCATGCAATAAAAACCATACAGAAATTTCGAAAGAAGAATCTTCGATAGAAACAACAAAAGAAAATACTCCAATTATCTCTGATAATAAAAATGAAAATGATAATGTTTACAAATATAAAGATACAGTAATTAATCTTATAAAGGAAGGGAAAATTTTTGATATAAAAGTTGATTCAAAAATCACTAATGATGATATTTATATATATGTAATCTTAGAAAATGATAAAATAAACCTTAAAGACTTGGATATAATAAGAATTGGGATATCAGTTCAAGAATTTAAGGATGAATTGTCTACAAGTATTAGTAATCTAGATAAAAGTAAGAAGTATTGGGAAATAAAATTAAATGAAGGTATATTAGAAGAAGTATATGATATTAATATTTCAGAAAAATCTGACTTATTAACAGACAAAGATAAAGAATTATTAATGAGCAATAATGAATCAACTATATTAAGATTCGATGTCTATGTAGACGAAGATAGTCCTGTGAGAATATACAATCACTTTTTAAATTAGCATAAAAAAAGACATTATTTAATGTCTTTTTTTTGTGCTTTTTTAAATATTTGAATTCTAAAAAGAAGTTTGGGATTTACTAGTTTGCTTATATTAAATAATATCCAAATAGAATTCATTACTATAATACATTCCATTTTCTGTAAATTTTATATTATTGTTTTGAATTTCTAATATTTCTTTATTCTTTTCTATTTGATTTTTGTATTTATTAAGGAAATCAATATTAAATCTTTTATTGATTTCATTTATATCGATACCTTCTTTTAATCCCATTCTAGAAATTATATAATTTTTTTCAATTTCTTCTTCGGACAATTTTTCCATTTCTAAATAAGGAAGCTCTCCATTTTTAATCTTCTTAAAATATTCTTCTAAATCTGTAATATTTCTATATAGTTCTTTATTTATAAAACCACTCGAACCTAGTCCTACAGCAAGATATTCATCAAGATTCCAATATTTTAGATTGTGATGAGATCTTGAATTGTTTTTTTCGAAATGATTTATTTCGTAATGATCATATCCAGCTTTTATCAATGTACTTGATATTAATTCAAGCATATCTGATTGTAGATTTTCATAGTCTATCGCATTATTACTTTCTATAAGCTCACTAACTAGATCATCATCACTTCCATAAGCATAATATGATATATGTGGAAAATTTAATCTTAAAACTTCCTTTAAGTCTCCTTTTAAGTCTCTCATGCTCTGGCCAGGATACATAAAATACATATCTATATTTATATTATCCGCATCATTTGACCTTAAAAGTCTTACCATATTTCTAATATCATATTTATCATGATATATACCTAGGTCTGAAAGACCCTTTTTAGAAAATGTAAAAGCTTTGATTGAAAATCTATTTATTCCATTTCTAATATAATTTTTTATTCTATAATCTGGCAATATTGGATTTATTTCAATCGTGATTTCACAATCTTCGTCAATATTATAATTTTCTTTTACAGTTTCAAGCACATCTACTATATAATCTGAATCCATTGACGAAGGGTCACCACCACCTATATATATAGAGTCTATTAAAAAATTATCGTCTTTTCTCATTATTAATTCTTTTTTTAAAAAATTAAAATAATCTTTAATATAAAAATCCTTATTATAGTAGCAAACTACATGTCTGTGATTTATCTTGTAGATTCTAAAAGGTATGTGTATATACAAACCTATTTTTTTCATTACTTCACCTCATAAGTTAGTGTTAAAATCACTTATCATCACCCTCGTCATATTTTAATACTGAAAGGAAAGCTTTTTGTGGAACTTGAACATTACCAATAGCACGCATACGTTTCTTACCTTCTTTTTGTTTTTCAAGTAGTTTTCTTTTTCTTGAAATGTCCCCGCCATAACATTTTGCAATAACATCTTTTCTAAGAGCGCGAACTGTCTCTCTCGCAATAATCTTTTGACCTATTGCAGCTTGAACCGGTATCGCAAATTGATGCATAGGTATCTCGTCTTTTAATTTATTAGCTATTGTTCTTCCTCTTTCATAAGCCTTATCTCTATGAACTATAATTGATAAAGCATCTACGGCTTCTCCATTTAATAAAATATCTAATTTTACTAAATCTGATTTTCTGTACTCTAAGAATTCATAATCAAATGAAGCATAGCCTCTAGTTCTTGATTTTAGAGCGTCAAAGAAATCATAAATAACTTCGTTGAGCGGTAATTCATAGTTTATTGTTACTCTGTTTTTATCTAAATATTGCATATCTATGAAAATACCACGCCTATTTTGGCATAATTCCATAATTTGACCTATATAGTTCTCTGGAGTCATTATGCTGGCCTTAACCATAGGCTCTTCAATAAAATCAATCATAGTTTCATCTGGAAAATCTGTCGGATTTTGAATATGAAGTTTTTTGCCGTCCTTAAGTGTTACATCGTAAATTACAGATGGAGCTGTTGCTATAATATCTAAATCAAATTCCCTATCTAATCTCTCTTGAATAATTTCCATATGAAGCAAACCTAGGAACCCCGTTCTAAATCCATAACCTAAAGCGGCTGATGTCTCCGCTTCAAAATCAAGCGATGCATCATTTACTTTTAGTTTTTCTAGAGCATCCCTAATATTATTATATGATTCACCTTCAGCAGGATATAGTCCTGAATAAACCATAGGTAGAGCTTTTTTATATCCAGGCAAAGCTTCTGTAGCTGGATTTTCTGCGTCAGTGATAGTGTCACCAACTTGAGCCTGCTTGATATCTTTTATAGAAGCTACAACAAAACCAACATCACCCGTAGTAATCTTGTCAGTCTTGTATTCCCCCTTCATTGAATATCCAACTTCTGTAACTTCATATTCAGCTCCAGTAGACATAACTTTAATATTCATACCTGGATATACACTTCCATCCATTACTCTAATATACATTACTACTCCTCTATATGGATCGTAATATGAGTCGAATATCAAAGCTTTTAGTGGTTTATCTTCATCTCCTGATGGTGCAGGGATTTGATTTACTATAGCTTCAAGTACATCTTCAATATTAAGACCTTCTTTAGCTGATATAGCTGGAGCATTATCTGTATCAAATCCTAATATCTCTTCTATTTCTTCCTTAACATCATCTATTCTAGCTGATGGAAGATCGATCTTGTTGATAACAGGTATAATCTCAAGATCTTGATCTATTGCAAGATAGGTATTAGCAAGAGTCTGTGCTTCTACTCCTTGAGTAGCATCTACTATTAATAATGCACCTTCACAGGCTGCTAGAGATCTTGAAACTTCGTAATTAAAGTCAACATGACCTGGTGTATCAATCAAATTAAGTATGTATCTTTCACCGTCTTTTGCATCATAAAATATTTTAACCGCTTTTAATTTAATTGTAATCCCACGCTCTTTTTCCAATTCCATGCTATCTAATAGTCTGTCGCTCATCTCTCTTTGAGTAATGGCTCCAGTGTGTTCGATAAGCCTGTCTGCTAGAGTTGACTTACCATGATCGATATGTGCAATAATCGAAAAATTCCTTATATTTTCTTTCTTAATTTTCATTTTTCCCTTTCCGAACTAAAAATATATATAACTTTACCCTTTACTTGTTTAATGTCTATCGGACCAAATATTCTCGAATCTTTGGAAGATTTTCCAAATCTATTATCCCCAAGTACAAATAATTGATTATCTTTTATAAACCATTTAGAAGTATCATATAAATCTGTTTCTTCACCTTTTGTATATTCTTCTAGTTTTTGAACTCCATTTACAAAAACTTTATCATTGATAACCTCAACTACATCATCACCAACTCCGATGACTCTCTTTAAGTAAGGTCTATTATCATTTCCTATAAAATAAATTATATCGTCTCTTTTTATATTCTCAGAATTTATATTGATTTTTTTAACCAATAATTTATCGCCTTCAAATAAGGTGTTTTGCATCGAATCACCTTCAACTGTGAGAACTGAGATAACATATCTGTCTAACATAAATACTAAAAATAAAGCAAATATTATCAATACTATCAATAAAGTGGAGTATTTCTTAAATCTATTTAATTTCCTTTTTCTTCTAATAACACTTGAATTATAAGTTCTATTGTTCATCTTTTACTTAATCAAGCCTATTCTACCATCAAAAGGATAGAATCTAAAGCTCGCTACCCCCTTTATTTGTTCTAGATTAACTGGACCAAATACCCTCGAGTCTGTACTTCCTCCCGGATTTCTATTGTCTCCCATTACAAAATATTCGTCTTCTTTTAATTTCCATTCATATCCATTTATTATCTCGGTATAATCTCCATTAATGTAATCCTCATGGAATTGTTCCCCATTTATATATACCTTACCATCAATTAATTGAATATAGTCTCCTGGAAGTCCCACTATTCTTTTAATATAATCATGATCCTTATCAAATTTCATAACGATAATATCGCCTCTTTTTAGGGCTCTCATTTTCATGACTATCTTATTAACTATAACTCTATCGCTATCGTGTAAGGTATCAGTCATTGAATTGCCTTGTATTTTTGTAGGTTCAATTATAAATGATTTTATTATTAAAGCTAAAGCAAGGGCGATTATTATTGATTTTATCCATTCCATGGCTGCACTTTCTTTTTTTTCTATTTTTTTATTAGAATTTTCTGATAATTCTTTTTCATCTCTACCCTCAATAATTTCATCAATTTCATTATTGTTCATCACTAACCCCTTTTCTTTCTCAACTATTTATCATTATATCATTATATAATAGTTTTCTAAAGAATTAAACAATATTTTTTATCTTTTTGCTTGATTTTGTATCTAGTTTTTGTTATACTAATTGGTGTTATTCAGTTAATATTATAAACAGGAGGTGAATTCATGGCAAATATTAAATCAGCTATTAAAAGAATTGATGTTACTAGAAGACAAACAGCTATTAATAAAAGTAAAAAAAGCGAATTAAAAACATTAACTAAGAAATTTGAATTAGCAGTAGAAGAAAATAGATTAGACGAAGCTTCAAACTTATTAAAAGTAATCGACAAGAAGTTAAAGAAAGCTTCAACAAAAAATATTATTCATAAGAATGCTGCTTCAAGAAAATTAGGTAAATTACAAACTAAATTAAATAAAGCTAATGCATAATTTAATCTACCCTTAGGGTAGATTTTTTTTATTGATATAAGGTTTTTTTTATTAAATATAGAAACGAAAAATAAACTTTTGTTCTAGTTTTCATTTAAAATCTAAAAACCTCTAAAAGCTATTTTCATTTTAACTCTTACAGGTTTTCCTAGAATCTATTTCCTATTAAAATCAATTATTAACCATAAATCATCCTCTGACTCATATAATTCAGCTCCACAGTACTCACATCGTATTTGAGATAAAGTCTTAACCTCTCCCAAGCAGTTGGTACAATATCTTCCATAAATATTCATACTTTTTATTTCATCGTTCAATAATTCTCTGTCTATTATATAGGCCATCGAAAGCTGGAAAATATCTTCTTGTAAAGATTCTTTAGAACCATTTACCACTTCATTCCCTTTTAAGATGTAGTGAGTATATTTAACTGCTATTTCAAATGTAATATCCGCATATCCTTCCTCTTTTTTATAATTAACTATATTAATATTATAAAATTCCGGATTTTCAAAATATTCATTTAATTCTAATCTATCTTGTCCTTCAAGTATTTTTTCAATTTTAAGATGTGCCAATTCTGTAGATAAAGGTAGTCTATAAATATCTTTATTTTCAATCGAATCGAATATTTTTAATAGAGTAACTCTAGGGATTTTCACCAAATTATCTAGATTAGTTTCTGGAAAATCTTCAATTAACACTTTTTGATTTTCTTCGTTTATTCTTGTATTCTCACTATTAATAAAATTATTAATAATAGACTCTTCTTCTTTTATTACATATTTAGAAAAATTTCTAATCTTAAAAAATGCATATATCAAAGCCCCAAAAATTAATAAGATTATAAATATAGCAAAATATAAAACTTTATCCCCCATTACTACCTCATACAAAATTCGAATATTATTCTTTCAATTAATTCGTCAATGTCTCTTTTTGATGTTTTTATCATTTTTTCACTTTCATAAGACAATTGATGAATCATTAATAAATCTTCCATTCTAAATCTTTTCGTAAATCTAGTTAGCTTATTATACTCAAAATTACCGACTCCACAATATTTTTGAGCAGTTTGTGGATTGATTCTTTTATCAATACAATCTTTCACACAAATCAAGTTTCTAATTTGTCTGATGATCATATAATAGATCATGAATTTATCTTCACTTTCCATTGTTCTATAAGCATTGATTGATTTTTTAACATCTTTCTCACTCATATAATCTAAAAGTCCAAATATCTTTTCCTCAAAAGTGTCGATAATACTTTCTTCTATTTCATCAAAAGTTGGTTCTTTTGATTTAATATTATTAGCAAGTTTATTTAATTCATTTTCTATCTCATATAAATTCTTTGTAGAATCTCTATCTAAATATCTTAATCTATCTGATATAAAATTTATGGATCTATTATCTAATCTTATTCTATTTTTTAGGAAAAACTTTTTAATAAATCCTCTAAAATCAGACCCATCAAGCCTAGAAAACTCATATATATCTCCATTTTCTTCTAATCTTTTAATGAATTTTCCTTTGAATATTTTATCATTCTTGTAGATGAAAAATAGATATGTGCTCTCATTAAAATTTTCAAATGATTCCATTATAAAATTAAGTATTTCATCATACTTTTTAAGATTATCTCTATTAAAATCACAATTATTAATGATTACAAGCTTTTTATCGGACATTAAAGGAAGAGTCTCAATACTTGATTCATAATCCTCCACAGTGAGTTTTTCAAAATCAAAGATTTCATAATTAAAGTCTAAAAAATCTTCTCCAATAAAATCAATCTTTAGAGATTGTATTGCCAAATCTAAAAAGTATGGCTCACTTACTAAAAATAGATTGATATTATTTAATTTGTTATCGTCTAATTTTTCTAAAAAATCAATATAGTTCATATTTACCTCTAATTAATTTTATCATAATAAAAGAAAAACTCTAAGTGATAATGTATCATTTAGAGTTTTGGTTAAATATTAATTTGTTCTTATAGCTTCAATAGCTGATAATTTAGTAGCTCTATGAGCTGGTAGGTAACCTGCTAACAATCCAACTAATCCTGAGAATATAACTGCTATAAAAGGTAACCAGAATGGTATATACGATATACCTTTCCATGCACCTTCCATTTGATCTTGTATAAATTGCTCCCCAGCCATATCTCCTGCACCCCTAACTAGATTGTTAGCTATTTCGGATGCTCCTATCGAAAGTACTACACCGATAATTCCACCGATTATACCTATTAAGATAGCTTCAAATAAAAACATCTTTCTAATATCTTTAATCTGAGCTCCTATTACTTTCATAACTCCGATTTCTTTAGTTCTTTCTTGAATAGACATTAGCATAGTATTTGAGATACCAATAGCTGCAACTATTAGAGCGATTGATCCGATACCACCTAATACTAATTGTATCATTCTGGTTCTTTCTCTCTCAGCTTCTATAAAATCTAAATCCGAATTAGCCTCCAAATCCATAGCTTTTATATCTTCAATAACTTCTTTAACATCATTCATATCGTGAACGAATACAGAAGCATTTTCATATACCTTTGTTTTTTTCTTATTAGGTCTATTGTTTGGGATTCCTTCACTATCATCTTGCATTAATTTATTAAAGATTTCATTGTATTTTTGAGCAGTCTTTTCACTTACTATTATGGTATTTGATGGTATATATTCGGTTTTTGCAATTCTACCCTTGAATTTACCTTTAAATTCTTGATACTGCTTTTTAGGATTGTTTATATCAATCATGTCATTTCCTTCAGGTTTATAGCCGATTACAAAAAATATCTTTTCTTTATCAAAATCAAAATCATAATCTGGTATATAATCTTGATTTTCACCTTTGCCTTCTGAAGTAAATACATAAAATTCATTGGACACTAAAAATTCGTCATCTTTTAGATCTGGTAATTCACTGCCATCTGCTAATTTAATATTTTCTTTTTTTAAATTTTCTAGATTAATTGTTGATAATCTAGACCATATTTCTGTATTTTTCTTATTTGTTCTAATATTGGCGTTAACTGAACTTACAGCAAATACATTTTTTACTTTTGGATTTCTTTTTATTTCTTCTATTACTTTATCTGTTATGACACCCGTTGTAGGTAAACGAGAAGTATTATCTTGATCAATATATTGAGTTGGATACACTTGAATAGCTGTTAGCCCACCTAAACTTTGAATCAAAGATTCTTGTTGTTTTTGAATCCCGAATCCAAAAGACAGCATTAGGATAATTGAGAATATACCGATAACTACACTCAGTATTGTCAATATTGTTCTTGACTTTCTTCTCATTAAATTTCGCCACGCAAGCTCCAAGACATCATTAATCTTCATCTATTAATAATTCTTCTTCCGATTTTTTACGCTTTTTCTTTCTATATACGACAAAACCAATTAGCATTACTAAAACTACTAAACCTACATATGGTAAATATGTCATAAATCCGCCATTATTTTCTTCTGGATATAACTCTTCTATATCGCTTGGTTTTTCCTCTTCTATTTCATGTTGCATTACTTCTGTTTCAAATGGAACTTTATCTTCGTGTTTTTGTCCAGTTGAATCTTCATAAGTAAATACTACATTTCCTTTCAAGACCCCTTCTTGTAAAGCCATGATTTCTCCATTAAATGAATCACTAGCTCCTGGTTGGAAATTACCAACAAATTGTCTTGAACTCATATTTTCAAAACCTTCACCTTCAATTGTTACCATGAAAGTTGAAAGTGTGTCTTTACCTATATTATAGAAATTAACTGCTATAGGTATTGGAACACCTAATTGTGCATCCGTAATTTTAATTTCATCATATAGCATTTCTTCTGTCTCTTATACACATCTCCGAGCCCACGAGACAAGAGGCAATCTCG
>CAMXYZ010000020.1 GCA_947253305.1 uncultured Helcococcus sp. | reverse complement strand
CTACACGTAAGGAGTCGTCGGCAGCGTCAGATGTGTATAAGAGACAGGGTATTCCAGCATCTATTGGGGCATCTATATTTTTAGTTCACTCAATATTACTGGCGACTGATATCATAGGAACATTCTTTAAGGATGATTTGAAAGGATTAATAGGTGCTGGTGTTGTTGGTGCATTATATGGAGTAGGTTTATTATTTGGGCTTGATTCTATAGTTAATTTATTTGAGAAATTACCATATAATTTCTTAGGAGATTTAGGTATGGTAAGCTCTCCAGTAGTATCAATGTTTGCAATTTTCCCAGCGGTAGCTATAGCTATGCAACATGGATTTAAAAAGGGAGCAATAGCTGGAATAATTGTAACATTAGCATATTTCTTAGTTAAAAGATTTGGAACATTTTCAATTGGAGAAGCAACTGTAGCATTAAATGCAGAAGGTATCGGATTATTGATAGGTGTTGTAATAATGCTTATATATGCAATGCGTGAGAAAGGAACAAAATCTTCTAATGAAGATCTTTTAAATGTCTTTTCAGATAAAGTTGAAAGAATTCAAAAAAATTGGTGGATGCTATCTATAATGGGAGGTTTATTATCTGCTTCTGCAGCAATGAACTTAATAGCTGGAGACCCAGCATCATTAGCATTAATGAAAGAAGGACAATTTACTAACGCTGCAATAGCATCTTTAGCAAGGGCGATTGGGTTTATTCCATTAGTATTCTCAACAGCAATTGTAACAGGGGTATATGGTACAGCAGGTGTTACTTTCGTATGGGGAGTAGGTATATTATTACATGGGAATCCTCTAGTAGCATTTGTAGCAGGTGCATTAGTTATGTTCATAGAAGTTAAATTAATAGGTGTATTTGCAAGAGGTTTAGATAAATTCCCTGGGATTAGAGACATGGGGGAACATATTAGAACATCAATGAGTAAAGTTTTAAGTATAGCTTTATTAGTAGGTAGTGTTAACGCTGCAAATACAATGGCTCCAGGTGTAGGTGCTTTATTTGTAGCGGGGGTATATTTATTAAATAAACAATCTAAGAAACCATTGGTTGATCTTGCTGTAGGACCAGTTGCAGCTATAATATTTGGTATATTATTAAATATTTTAATAGCATTAGGTATACATGTATTGCCAGTAGAATAAAAATAAAATGAATTACGAGAATGAAAAATCAATTCATAAAGTATTTTGTAAATTAGAAAAATTTGATGAAGAATTGAATTACATTGGAGTTAAAAATTCCAATGTAATTCCTTTATCATACTTTGAAATATTGGATAATAATAAATACAAAATTCACACTATAGATAATATGGCGTATAAAGGGAGAGCTATAGATATAAATCTTAAAAATCCAATAACTGGAAGACACATGACAGGTTCATCAAGTGGTACAGCAATAAATGTATTTTTGAAAATAAATGATATTGGAGTTGGTACAGATGGTGGAGGGTCTGTATTGGCACCTGCGTGTTCTTTAAATTTATTTGGATTTATAAGTCCATTAATATGTGAAGAAGAAATGAAATTAAATAAAAAAGAATCTACTGATGGACTATACTTTACTCCTTCTATAGGATATATCACACGAGATTTAGATAGTTTGTATAAAATAATAGAAGATACTGTAGGTTTAGGAATTGAAAATTATAATAAGAAAGTTTTGGTAAGTAGACCTGTTGTGGAGTTTCATGAAAATGCTTTTAATCGAATACAAGAGCAAATTTCTGATTACGAAGTTGTCGATTTAAAATACGAAGGCTTAAACAGACAAGGTATGATTAATGAATTATTAAAATTTGATTTTAATAGTAATATTTTGATTACTTTTGAAGGACCTGTAGATTTGTTCGGTTATGGGGATTCTATAATTGGCCATTACAATAATTATGCAAAAGATATTCAAGAAAAAGGTCACAAATATTATTTAAAAGTAGTTAATATAATGAATTTAAGTGCGATTATAGTTCCTACTGAAGATTTGTCTTTAGGGATTTTAATTGTTGGAAAATCTGATATAAGTACCTATAGTAGTATGTTGAAAATTGCTAGAAAAATAAAAGTTAATAGATCAGAATTAGAGAATAAATATTTTAATATAAGGAGAAGAGATGGATAAGGGATATACTTTAATGCATGAACATATAACAATAGATTTATCCAGAATAAAAAATGACCCTGATACAATTCTAGATACAAAAGAAGAAACTATTAAAGAGTTTAAGGAATTGTACGATAAAGGAGTAAGAAACATACTCGATCTTACGAATAGAGGAATGGGTAGATATATTAGATATATTGAAGAAGTTAGTCAGAGAAGCGGTATAAATATTATAGCAGCTACAGGGTTTTATAAGGAACCGTTCTTGCCTGATGAAGTTTATAATTTATCAACTGAAGAATTGGCTCAATTAATGATTGATGAAATAGAAAAAGGAATTGACGGAACAAATATCAAAGCTCATGTTATTGGGGAAATTGGTACAAGTTTTGATGAATGGACTGAAGCAGAAAAAAAAGTTTTTGACGCCTCTTTAATAGCGCATAGGAAAACTGGGGCAATAATTAGCACACATACCTCTATAGGTAAATTAGCTATAGAGCAGCTAAATTATTTCAAAAAACATGAAATTGATTTGTCTAAAGTAATTATAGGTCATCAAGATTTAAATACTAATGATGAAGAAGTTTTTGAAATTGTAAAATCTGGTGCGACAGTAGGATTTGATACAATAGGTAAAAATAATTATAGAAATGATGAAGATAAAATTAATGTTCTATTAAAGATTCAAGAGAAAGGATTTATTGATAATGTAATATTATCAATGGATATAACAAGAAAATCTCATCTTAAAGTTAATGGAGGGCTGGGGTATTCATATATACTTGATACTTTTCTACCAATGGCAAGAGAAAGAGGATTAACAGAAGAATCAATAAACAAAATGTTGATTCACAATCCTGAAAGATTACTAAGGGGGAATTAATTTGAAGAATTATCCATTAAAAAGTATTACTCTGGAACAAGCCAAAAAATTTCAATTTAAATTAATAGACTTAATAACAAAAGAATTTAATGGAGAAGAGATATTAGACCTTGGTGATTTAGGTGTTGTACAACCACTCAATCAACCAAATAAAACAAGAAAAGTAGAAAAAGTTATTGCGAATTTTTTTGAAGCAGAAGACTGTGTATTAGTGATTGGATCCGGAACTGGTGCAATAAGAGAAGCTATAGCTTCAACATTAGATAAGAGAAAAATTTTAATTCATGCTTCTCCAGTTTACAGTACTACTGAGACAACCCTTAATCAACTAGGATATGAGAAAATAATTTCTAATTTTAATGATTATGAAGAATTTAAAAAATCTGCAGAAGAGAATGATATAGATACAATTTTGATTCAATATACTAGACAGGTTATAGAAGACAGTTATGAACTAGATAAATTAATTAAAATTGCGAAATCAATTTCAGATACTCCAATAATTACAGATGATAATTATGCTGTTATGAAAGTAGATAGAATTGGAGTTCAAATGGGAGCTGACTTATCATGCTTTTCAATGTTTAAATTATTAGGACCTGAGTCAATTGGATGTGTTGTAGGAAAGAAAAAATATATAGATAAGATAAGAAAATTTCACTATTCTGGAGGAAGTCAGGTACAAGGTTTTATAGCTATGGATGCATTAAGATCACTAGTGTATACTCCAGTATCTTTTGCGATACAAGCTGAAGAGACAGAAAAAATAGTAAAATATATAAGAGAAAATAATATAAATTTTGTTGAAGAGGCACACGTAGCTAACTCACAATCAAAAGTAATACTTATAAAATTTACTAAACCTATCGCTAAAGAAGTTTTAGAAAATGCAAAGTTATTAGGAGCTGCATCACATCCAGTAGGATCAGAAAGTAAGTATGAAATAGCGCCAATGTTCTACAGAATATCTGGTTCAATGAGAGAAAAAAATTTAGATTCCGATGATTACTGGATAAGGATTAATCCAATGAGAAGTGGTCATGAAACTGTTTTAAGAATATTGGAAGAATCGATAGGTAGGTGTAGTGATGTTTCTAGAGAAAACAATTGAGAAAAACAATAAATTAATAGAAGCTGGTACAGATTTATATAAAAAAAATTTGCTATTACCTGATACATATTTGGTAGATGTAGATAATTTTTTAAACAATGCAAAATTAATATTAGAAAAGGCAAATGAAGACAATATAAAATTATATTTTATGCTTAAGCAACTAGGAAGAAATCCATATTTAGCAAAAAAACTTGTTGAAATAGGATATAAGGGTGCTGTTGTTGTTGATTTTAAAGAAGCTCAAATTATGATGGACAATAACATACCTCTTGGGAATGTTGGTCATTTAGTTCAAACACCTAAACATTTAATAAAAAAGATAATGAAATATGGAACTGAAGTGTTTACCGTTTATTCTTTTGAAAAACTGAAAGAAATAAATGAATCAGCAATAGAATTAAACATGGTACAGGATGTAATAATAAAAGTTTCAGGAAAAGATGATATATTTTACAGTGGACAACTTTCAGGTATTGAATTAGATGATTTAAAAGATTTTATAAGTAAAAGCTCAGAATTATCAAATATAAATATTATCGGAGTAACTGCATTTCCTTGTTATAAATATTCTGAAGAAACTAATAAAATAGAGAAAACTAATAATTACTATACAGTAGAAAAGGCTTGTGTAATTATGAAACAACAAGGAATTAAAGTTACACATATTAACACACCTTCTACTACTAGTATATTAACATTAGAACAAATGAAGAATGATATTGGTAATGTTGGTGAGCCGGGACATGGATTTACTGGGAGTACTCCCGCTCATGCGAATAATGATCTTGTTGAAATTCCTTCAGTAATATATATAACCGAAATATCTCATAACTTTAGAGGAAAATCATATTGCTATGGAGGTGGGCATTATAGAAGATCTCACGTAAAGAATTGCCTTGTCGTAGATGATAATCCTCATATTTCAAATATAAATAAAATAGAAGATGACAGTATAGATTATTATTTTGAACTGGATGGAGAAGAAAAGATATCAAGTCCAGCAATAATGGCATTTAGATTCCAAATTTTTGTTACAAGAAGTAATGTTGTATTAATTGAGGGAGTTAATACAGGAAATATAAAAATTGTAGGACGATATAATTCATTAGGGGGAGTCACAAATGAATAAAAAATTTGTAGTTATAGTTTTAGATAGTTTTGGTGTTGGAGAAATGGATGATACATCGGAGGTAAGACCAGAGGATGTTGGATCAAATACAGCACTTCATTTATTAGAAAAACTTCAAGAGCCTTCTAAACTTAAGAATTTAGAAAAATTAGGATTAATGAATATTTTAGGTAAAAACTTGAATGGATTAAAAATGCAAAATAAAGCTATTTTTGGAAAGTCTAAATTAAAACATTATGGAGCAGATTCATTTTTTGGTCATCAAGAAATTTCAGGAACAGATCCTAAGAAACCCATATTCCAAAAATTTAATTCAAATATTGATGATTTAGAAAAAGATTTAATTTCAGAAGGATATAAAGTTGAAAGAATTTGTAGGAATAATAAGTGTGTACTTAAGATAGATAACCAAATATGCATAGGAGATAATATAGAAACAGATCCTGGTCAAGCTATAAATGTTACTGGTGCATTAGATTATTCAGGTTGGGACAAAATTAAATCTGTTGGTATGATAACTAGAAGACATTATCAAGTACCTAGAATAATAGCATTTGGAGGCTCTGAAGTTACTATTGAAAATATTACTAATAGCATTAAATTAAAAGGAGAATATATAGGAGTAGATGCTCCTGAAAGTGGAGTTTATAATCATAACTATCACGTTGTACATATTGGATATGGAGTAGATACAAGTGTTCAATTACCAACCATATTATCAGAAAATAATATAAAAACAAATATGTATGGCAAAGTTGCCGATATAGTTGTGAATCCTAAAGGAGAATCAAAAACAGGTGTTGATACTAATTATATATTTGAGATGCTATTAGATGATTTTAAACATAATAAATCAGATTTTTATTTTGTAAATATTCAAGAAACTGATTTAGCGGGACATGCAGAAGATTATAAGAGATATTTAGAAATATTAGAAATATCAGATAAAAAAATCGGTGAGTTGATGGAATTGCTTTCAGAAAATGATATTATGATTGTTATGGCGGATCATGGAAATGATCCATTTATTGGACATAGTAGACATACTAGAGAGAATGTTCCAATTCTCGTGTACAGAAAGTATAATGATAAATTAATCGAAATACCAATAAGGGATACTTTAGCTGATGTAGGAGCAACAGTAGCTGACTTTTATGGATTGAAACTTAAACATGGGAAATCATTTTTAAAAGAAATTAATTAATTTTTTAATCTATGTTAAAATAACATAACGAGGAGAAAATTATGAATTCTAAATTTTATACTAAAGAAGGATTAACAATTAAAAAGCTTATTAACGATTTGATAGAAAAAAACGTGGGAGACAAAATAAAGTCTATTAGCGATTACTATCAAGATTTTGGTGTATCCAGAGGTACAGTTCAGAATTCATTTTCTTATTTAAAAGATGTTGGAGCAATAGAAGTTAATCCACGAGGAAGATTAGGTACATTTATATCTTGTATTGATAAGAAAAAAATGTTCGAAATTTATGGGGATAATAAATTTATAGGAGTCATGCCGTTACCGTATTCTAGCATATATGAAGGTTTAGCTACAGCAATATTTATAGAATCTCAAAAAAAAGATATTGATTTACAGATGGCTTTTATGAGAGGGGCTGAATCTAGAATTGAAATGTTATTAAAGGGGAATTATGACTTTGTAATTATGTCAAAGCTTTCAGGAGATTATTATTTAGAAAAAAATAAAGAATTGAAGTCTGTAACTAGCTTTGGTCCAGGAACATATGTAAAAAAACACATAATAATTTTAAATAAGAGATATAATGAAATAGAAGATGGGATGAAATTTGGTGTAGATAATTCATCAAGAGATATGGTTATACTAACAAAACATGAGTGCAGAAATAAAAAGGTGCAGTTTATTAACTTGCCATATATGCAACTTTTATCAAAAGTAATATCAGGTGAGATAGATGGAGCCGTAATAAACGCAGATAATATAAAAGCGGCTGTCGATAATGTGACTATAAAAGAAATTGATATACAATTTTTCAATGAAAATGACACAGAAGCTGTTGTAATCGCTAAAAATGATAATAAAATTATATTTGAACTATTTAAGAATTTTGTTGACAATGACAGTATAATAAAAATACAAGATGATGTAATTAATGGCGAAATGCTACCGATTTATTAATTCTAAATAAATAATATAAAATTTGAATTGACTCTAATAGTTAGACTTTAAAACTAACTTTAAGAGTCTTTTTTTATTTTAAATTCAAAATATATGTTTAGTTAATACCAGCACCAAATTGACAATCATTTCACAATTCCATATAATATAAGTATACTAGTAAACAAAAAGGAGAATATATGAAGAGGAGAAATTCTAGAATCTTAAGCATATTTTTAGTGCTAATGCTTTTACTAACAAGTTGTGGTCCTAAGAAACCTCAAACAAGTACAGAAGGAAGATTTAAGCCTGGTACATATGAAGCAACTGAAAAAGGATATGCTGGAGATATAAAGGTAGAAGTAACATTTACTGAAGATAAAATAGAAAAAGTAGAGATTAAAGAACATACTGAAACTGATGGTATAGGAACTAATCCAATCGAACAATATCCAGAACAAGTAGTTAAAAATCAAAGTTTAGCTATAGATATTATTTCTGGTGCTACAATGACATCAGAAGCAGTATTAAAAGCTATTGAAGATTGTGTGAAACAAGCAGGTGGAAATCCAGAAGATTTAAAAACTAAAGTAGATTCTGGAGATAAAGAAGCTGTAAAAAAAGGAACCGATGTACTTGTAATCGGTGGTGGTGGAGCTGGATTATCAGCTGCGGTATCAGCTGCACAAAATGGAGCTAAAGTAGTCTTGATTGAAAAAGAAGCAGCACTAGGTGGAAATACTGTTAGAGCAGGTGGACCATATAATGCAGTTGATCCTGAGAGACAAAAGAATATTCAGCCAGCTGATGAAGCAAGTATGAATAATGCAGCATCGTTAGCAGAAAAAGAATCTAAAAATGAAAGACATACTGAAATTATGAAAGAACTAAAAGACGATCTTGCTAAATATAACGAAGGTTCAAAAGATTATTTATTTGATTCCTTAGCATTACATAAATTACAAACCTACGATGGTGGTGATTATCTAGGTAAATTAGATTTAATAGAAATATTAGTAGACAAATCATTAGAAACACTAAATTGAATGGGAGAAAATGGTGTTCAATGGACAGATGATATCACAACAGTAGCAGGTGGATTATGGCCAAGAGCACATAGATCAACAGAATCAGCTGGCATTGCTTATGTAAGGGCGTACGAACAAAAAGCTGAAGAACTTGGTGTTGAAATATTAAAGAATTCACCAGCTACAGAATTAATTATTGAAGACGGAAAAGTTGTTGGAACAAAAGGAACAAGTAATGGTGCTCCAATGGAAATTAAAGCTAAAGTTGTTATTATGGCTACAGGTGGATTTGCCGCAAATCCTGAAATGAGAAAGAAATATAATAGCTCATTAGCTGAAACATTACCAACAACAAATACAAAAGCTGCACAAGGTGAAGGTATTACAATGTCTGAACCAGCAAATGCTAATTTAATCGGCATGGAATATATACAATCACTTCCATATGGTTCACCAGACGATGGTGCTTTGAATAAATGGATTGGTGGCGGTGGAGTAGAGTATTACTATAATATAAATAAATCTGGTAAAAGATTTATGAAAGAAGACGGACGTAGAGATGAAATGACAGCAGCACTTCTAGCTCAGGAAGATCAATTCACCTATGTAATAGCGGATTCTGATAATTTAGATATAAAATCTAAAGATGGAAAGACTATTTGGGGAGATGATATTGAAGAATTAGTAAAAGAAGGAAAAATATTTAGAGCTGATACTATTGAAGAATTAGCAAAATTAATAAATGTAGATCCAGAAGTACTAAAAGAAACACATGATAAATTTAATGAATATGCTGAAAATGGTAATGATCCAGAATTTGGAAGAACATTATTTGGAAAACCATTAACAACAGCTCCATTTTATGCATCACCAAGAGTACCTACAGTACATCACACAATGGGTGGTCTAGAAATTAACGAAAGAGCACATGTTCTAGATAAAGATGGAAATGAAATTCCAGGCTTATTAGCAGCAGGTGAAGTAACAGGTGGTATTCATGGTTCAAATAGACTAGGTGGAAATGCTCTAGTTGACATCTATGTATTTGGTAGAATAGCAGGTGAAGAAGCCGCTAAAATTGTTAAATAGAATTTAATTTTTGAAAGAGTTGGAAGTTTATTTTTCAACTCTTTTAAGATTATTAAGATTTAATGAAAATATAGAATTAAATAGAAAGTGCATATTTACTTAACCTACATTTGATGATATAATATAAATGTAGGTTAAACTTAACGCTTAACCTACATTTATAGAAGAATTTAAAATGTAGGTTAAGGAGGTATAAGTTGAGTATATTAGAACAAATTTTAATTGAAGAATTAGATAGGAATAATAGATTTATTGATTTAGCTGAAAAAGAAATTTCTGAACTTCCTTCTGGATATATTAGTGAAAAAAATATAAATGGAAAGAATTATTCATATCACCAGTGGCGTGAAGGTGAGAAAATAAAATCTCAATATATAAAAAATAAGGATATTGATAAATTAAGTAAAAAAATTAGTAGACGAAAAGAGCTTATGGAAGCAGTATCGATTGCAAAAAAAGAAAATAAAAGAATAGAAAGAGCGTTAAAATGATAGATAAAAAATTTGATGAGTTTTGGGAACTAATAGACTTGCTTAATAAGGCGGAAGCTTTAGAACATTTAATTGTTATAGGATCATGGGCAGAATATATTTATGAAGAAGCAAACTTAATTAATAATTTTAAGGCTGAACTGAAAACTAGAGATATTGATTTAATGATAAAAAACAAGAACAAGCCTAGAAAAGCTATTGATTTAATAAGTATTTTTAAGGAAGCTGGATATACAGTTGACAGGCATATTTTGACTGATAAAACTCAAATTTTAACTACAGATAGATTAGAAATTGAGTTTTTATTAACTAAAGTAGGTCCAGGTTTAGAAAGTACAATGAAGACTAATTTGGGAGTAACAGCAGAGACTCTTAGAGATATAAAAATTTTGAAAGACAATACGATACGTGTACCAGTTAGAGGATATATAATAATTGTACCAATCCCTGAGGCTTATGTTTTACAGAAAATTTTAATAAATAAAGAACGTAAAAATAAGATAGAAAAAGACAGAAAAGCAATTAACAATCTATTGCAATATTTAAGTATAGATATTCTGAAATCAATATATAATGGTATGACAAAAAAACAAAAGAAAATAATTGGAATATACAATTCTGAAGTAGAAACTTTATCTTTTTTAGAATGATTTAAAATTCTGGCATATAACAAAAGTATTTTTACAAATTTTAAATAACCCCACATAAATAGTAAAATATAACATTACTAATATACAGAAAGTTTGGATGACTATGAAGATTTTACATAAAAAGCAGATAGATAATTATAGATATGCTGTAGCTAAGATAATTTTTTTGATGACTGAAAATGGATATGAGTTTATTGAGGATTTTGAGGATTCTAATCTTATGCTTGTTAAAGATAAGAAAAAGATCAAAAAGTATATGTATTTTTATTATCTAAATGAAGATAAGACTATATTTGAAGAATTGAGTAATCGAAAACCTTACAAATACTACTTAGATACTAGTGTTATGAATAATCGATATAATATAAATGATGGGAATTTATCATTTTCACATCTAAAATACTTTAATAATCCATTTGACTGTAATTATTTCTTGGCGAATAACAAGAATATGAACGACAGATTTAGAGTACTATGTCTAACTGAAAAGCATAATAATATATTGATGTAGTCACATTATTCGGGAAATCATAAAGGATATTGTTTTGAATTTTCATATACGGATATAATTAGAAAAATTAAGAGTTTAGAAATCAAAGGACTATGTATATTTGGTAAAGTGAGTTATAGGAATAAAAGGCCTGAAATAAAGTCACAGGTTAATAAGTTTTCATATACCGAGTTAAAATTCTACATTGATGCGGTATTTACAAAACATGTTGAATGGGAGCATGAAGATGAATATAGATTTGCTATTATTTCAGATTCAGTGATGGAAGATTTTGTTGTGGTGCCAGTTGATATTAAAGAAATATATGTGGGATGTAGTTGAAGTGAGAATCCTATAATTAATTCGAAAGTACGAGTAAGATTGCCAATTTAATTAACAAAAGACGATAAAGAATATAAATTGAAATAAAGAGGAGCCGGCATGAAATATAAAGTACTATTTAGAATTGAAAAGTTAAAATTAGTAGATAAATTCAAGAATAAGATAAAGAATCTTAGAACATATATGGATGGAGAAGGTTATGAGTATGAAATAGAGATAGTATTTTCTGGAGATGTGGTGAAACATTTTGAAGGAGATTATTCTGATTTTATTGATCCAGATTTGGATGTAGCATTGTGTAATAATGCACTTAATAATCATGATATAAAGCCAATCAATGATAGAAATATTAGAACTGTTAAGGTTGGTATTGGCGAGATAATAGAGAAGAAATCAGCTGGTTGGATAGAATTTACAATTGAGTAATCTGGGAAGCAATTTGATTTTTATCGAGTTGCTTTTTGATTTTTATATTTGATATTATTTTAATTTTATTCATTGAGATAAATGTGGTAAAATAATAGGATGAAAGGGGTATCTCGTGAATTTTTTAAATGAACTTAGGAATGCATTTTATACTATAAGAATTTCTGATGTAATAGATGTTCTTGTTATGAGTTATGTAATTTATAAATTAATAATAGTATTGAAAGAAACTAGAGCAGCTCAATTGCTGAAGGGATTATTGATAATCCTAATATTTTCAAGAATTAGCTTTGCTTTAAATCTTTACACAATTAATTGGGTTATATCAAATATATTTACAGCCGGTCTCGTGCTTATAATTGTTGTATTCCAACCAGAGTTAAGAAGAATATTTGAAAAGCTTGGTAGATCCAATAGATTTTTTGTGTCATTAACTAAGATGGATTCACAAGGAGATCAAACTAAGACAGACGAGATAATAAATGCAGTTGCATCGCTATCTAGACAAAAGATTGGTGCTCTTATAGTTATAGCTAATAAGGTAGGACTTGCAGATATAGTTGAGACAGGTACACTACTTAATGCCAATATATCGAGTGAATTATTGATTAATATATTTTTCCCAAATTCACCACTTCACGATGGAGCCGTAATTATTAAAGATGATAGTATAGTAGCGGCTGGAAGCTTTTTACCATTGTCTACAAATATGTCAATTTCTAAAGAATTAGGAACTAGACATAGAGCGGCGCTTGGGATGAGTGAAAAATCTGATGCCTTTATAATTGTCGTATCGGAAGAAACCGGAATTATTTCAACCGTGTATAATGCGACCATTTCAAGACATATAGATACAGAGACTTTAAGAAGTACGCTAAATAAATTATTCTACGAACAGGATAATTCATGGCTTAAGAAATCCGTAAAGGAGGCAGATAATGGAGACAATTAAAAAGAATTGGAAGATTAAAATATTATCTGTGATACTTGCGATTTTTTTCTGGTCATTTGTAATAGTTAGTGAAAATCCTGTTGTTACTACATGGGTGACAAATATACCAGTAGTCTTTGAAAATATTGATAAATTAGAAAGCAATAATTTAATTTTGACTGATAATCCAAATATAACAGTAGAAGTTAAGATATCGGGTCAAAGAAGTAATATAATTAATATTACACCTCAGCATATTAGAGTTAGTGCAGATTTTACAGAATTGTCTGAAGGGGATCATATTATACCTCTTAATTATACATTACCTACAGGAGTATCTTTGGTAGAGTCTCCGAAAGATGTACATGTTAAAATTGAGAAAATAATTAATAAAGAGTTTCCAATTTCTGTAGTAACTAATGGAGAGATGCCGGCGGAATATTTACTTGAATCTACCACAACATCTCCAGAGAAGATTACATTAATTGGGGCTAGATCAAAATTAGAAAAAGTAAATAAGATAGTTACAAATTTAGATTTAAATAATCTAAGAAATAATAGTACGGTAAATTCTGAAATAAAAGCAGTAGATGCAGATGGTAGGGAAGTTACCGATATAGTATATGGTCAACAATTTGTAAATATCAACGCTAATGTGTATAAACAAAAAGAAGTAGATATTAATATTAAATTTACTGGTGAAATGCCTGAAAACACTAGAATTGAAAAGAGTACTTTAAATAGAACTAAGGTATTTATAAAGGGACCAGAAGAGATTGTAGATAAGATTCAA
>CAMXYZ010000019.1 GCA_947253305.1 uncultured Helcococcus sp. | reverse complement strand
CTTTTGGTTTTTTCTTAGTCATAAATGCTAAAACGATTGACAATGGTCCCAGCTTCCCAAATAGCATTGTAAGTATTATCACTAATTTAGCAATTGGTGATAATAGAGGCGTAATTCCTCTTGTTAAACCGACAGTACCGTATGCAGAAAACACTTCAAATACAATATCTAATAATGAAAATTGTGGATCAGATATGGATATTATAAGTATAGCTGTAAATATCCATGCTACAGATATTGTAAATATAGATACAACCTTCGCAGTTATCTGGTCTGGAATCCTTCTCTTAAATATATTAATATCTTTTTCTTTTTTTACATTAGCTTTTGTTATTAAAAATAAACTTGCTGTAGTAGTAGTCTTAAAACCACCAGCAGTACCAGCTGGAGAACCACCTATAAACATTAAAATTAAGCCTATTAATGTTGTCGAATGCAAAAATGCTGACTGATTAACAGTGAAAAATCCTGCTGTTCTTAAAGTAGTTGATTGAAAAAATGATAATAAAAATTTTTCAAAAAATGAATATTTTCCAATAGTATTAGGATTGTTCCACTCAACTATCATAAAAAATATAGTTGGAATTATTAATAAACCCGCAGTCATTACTAATACCAACTTAGTATGTACTGTATATTTTTTATAATTAAATTTCTTTTCACATAATTCCATTATAACTCTATGACCAATACCACCAATTATTATCAATAAAGATATAACTAATGATACATTAATATTTAATGCAAAAGGTGTTAATGATGATTCTCCAATTATATCAAAACCTGCATTACAAAAAGCGGAAATTGCGTGAAATATACTAAATGCAATCCCTTTTGCAACTCCATATTCAGGAATGAAAGTGAATGCTAAAAATACCGCCCCCACAAATTCTATTAAAAATGTTCCAATTAAAATAAATTGAATCATTTTAAATATACCTGCTAATGTAATTACATTATTTTCTTCTGCTAAATTAAGTCTTGTAGATATTGGAAGTCTCTTATTAAATATTATAGCAACTAATGAAGATGCCGTCATAACCCCCAATCCACCTAATTGTATTAATACTATTATTACTACTTTACCAGCTATAGACCAATTTATTGCAGTAGTAACAGTAGTAAGTCCAGTTACACAAACTGCAGAAACTGTAGTAAATAATGCATCTAATGCATTGGTCCATGATTTGTCGCTTGATGTAAATGGCAGTATTAATAATATAGTCCCAATGATAACTACAATTATATATAGATTTAATAATAATCTAGTTGGATTATCCTTTGGAATTATTTTGTCACGTAAACTTTTTTCTTTCATAATTACCCCAAATCATTTAATCAAATGTCTGATTAATATTATACTATAAGATTTTACTAAATAACAAAATTTCTTGCAAAAAAAAGACTTAAAACTAATTCGTTCTAAGTCTCAAATTTTTAATTAAGCATTTTTAGCTGTTTCAACTAACTTTGTAAATGTTTCTGGATCATTAATTGCAATTTCTGATAACATCTTTCTGTTGATATCAATATTTGCTTTTTTTAATCCACCGATGAATCTTGAATAACTTAATCCATTTGCTCTTGAAGCAGCATTGATTCTTGCTATCCATAATTGTCTGAAATCTCTCTTTCTTTGTTTTCTACCAATATATGCATATTGTAAAGATTTCATTACAGCTTGTTTTGCTGTTCTAAATAATTTTGATTTACCACCAAAGTATCCTTTAGCTTGTCTTAAATATTTTTTATGTGTCTTTTTTGCACCAACTGCACGTCTTGCTCTTGCCATCGTCTAACCTCCTAAGGAATCATCTTGTCTATTCTTTTCATATCACCTGAACTAACTAAGGTTGGTTTTCTTAATTGTCTAATTCTCTTAGGTGATTTCTTACCAGTAATATGGCTTCTATACGCTTTAAATCTCTTTAATTTACCTGTACCAGTTCTCTTAAATCTCTTTGCAGAACCTCTATGTGTCTTCATTTTTGGCATAATACCCTCCTACTCAGATTTTTGTTCAATAAACATAACGAGACTTCTACCTTCCATCTTTGGTTTAGATGTAATCTCTGCTACGTCTTTTACAAGTTCATAGAAATTATTTAAAACTTCTAGTCCTTGATTTCTATATGCTACTTCTCTACCTTTAAATCTTATACTTACTTTTACTTTATCTTCATTATTTATAAACTTAATCGCATGACCTGCTTTTGTTTCTAAATCATGTTGTTGTATTGATGGAGATAGTCTTATCTCTTTAACATTAATTGTCTTCGCATTCTTTCTTGCTTCTTTTTGTTTCTTCATTTGCTCATATCTAAATTTACCGTAGTCCATAATTCTAACTACTGGTGGTTTAGCTTGTGGTGATAATAGTACCAAATCTAGTCCTTCATCATAAGCTTTCTGTTGAGCTTCCGCTGATGAAACAATTCCTAATTGATCTCCGTCGTTTCCTATTAATCTTACCTCTGGAAAACGAATTTGCTCGTTAATTAGCTGTTCTTTAATAATATACCTCCTAAAGTATTATCAATTTAAAATAAAAATAGTAACGCAAAATACCTACGCTACTATCTTAATAAATATCGATTAAGTTTAACCATATGCGCAAAAGCGATAAGGTGAGAGTAGGTACCTCTTCTTTACCCAACCATTATACAGTCTTAAATAACAATTGTCAAATATTATTTATTATTTTTTCTATTTCTTACATTTTCTAAAATTTCATTCATAAACTCTTCAGTATTAACATCGATTGATTTTTGTTCACCATATTTTCTAATTGATAAAGTATTTGTTTCCATTTCTTTATCACCAATAATTATTTGATATGGTACCTTAGATGTTTGTGAATCTCTAATCTTTCTACCCATTGATTCATTTCTATCATCTAATTTAACTCTCAATCCAGCTTCTCTAAACTTATTATAGATATTTCTTACATACTCTCCATGAGCATCTAAATTAACTGGAATAAATGTCGCTTGAACAGGCGCTAACCATAATGGAAAATTACCAGCATAATGTTCAATCAATATTCCAATAAATCTTTCTAATGATCCATATATCGCTCTGTGAATCATTACAGGTCTAGCTTTTTCGCCCTCTTCGTTTATATAATTAATGTCGAATCTTTCTGGCATTTGGAAGTCTAATTGAACTGTACCACATTGCCATGATCTTCTCATAGAATCTAATAATTGAATATCTATCTTTGGTCCGTAGAATGCACCATCTCCTTCATTAACCTTATAAGGAATATTCAACTCTTCTACAACTTCAAATAAGGCTTTTTCTGCTTCGTCCCAATCTTCTTGTGCACCCATTGAGTCTTCTGGTCTTGTAGAAATTAATACTCTATATTCAAAGCCAAATTTTTCATAAATTTCTCCAGCCAGACTCATAATCTTTTTAATCTCATCTTTCATTTGAGATCTTAAACAGAATATATGAGCATCGTCTTGTGTAAATGCTCTTACTCTGAATAGTCCATGTAATGCACCAGACAATTCATGTCTATGAACAAAACCTAATTCTGCAAGTCTAATTGGTAAATCTCTATAAGAATGTGGTTTTGATTTATAAACTAATATTGATCCTGGACAGTTCATAGGTTTAATAGCATATTCTTCTTCATCAATTTCTGTGAAATACATATTATCCTTATAGTGATCCCAGTGACCTGAAGTCAACCACAATTGTTTATTAAGTATCATTGGAGTTTTTATCTCACCATAACCATCTCTTAATAATAATTCTTTTAGATAGTCTTCCAAAGCATTTTTAAGCACCATTCCATTTGGTAAATAGAATGGGAAACCTGGACCTTCTTCAGTAATCATGAATAATTCCATTTGTTTACCTAATACTCTATGGTCTCTTCTTTTAGCTTCTTCAATCATATGTAAATAATCATCTAATTCTGATTGTTTCTTGAATGTTATACCATAGATTCTTTGAAGCATCTTATTATTTTCATTACCTCTCCAGTATGCACCCGCAACTGAAAGTAATTTGATAGCTTTAATATCTTTTGTATTTAATAAATGTGGTCCTCTACATAGATCCACAAAATCACCTAATTTATAAATAGATAATTTTTCATCTTCATCTAAATCATTAATTAATTCTACTTTATAATTATCTCCTCTTTCACCAAAGAATTTTAATGCATCTTCTCTAGAAATATCTTCCCTAATTAATTGATGATTTTCCTTAGCAATCTTCGCCATCTCTTTTTCAATCTTTTCTAAATCTTCAGGTGTGAATTGATGCTCACTATCAATATCATAGTAGAATCCATTTTCAATAGCTGGCCCAATTGCAAATAAAGTATCTGGATATAATCTTTGAATTGCAGCAGCCATTAAATGAGATGATGTATGCCAAAATATTTGTTTAGCTTCATCACTATCATATTTTACAAAATTAACTTCACTATCTTCATAGATTTTTTCTTGAAGCCCCATAATTCGATCGCCATTAACAATTGCACCATCTACAGCTCTAGCTAATCCTTCTGAAATAGATTTTGCAATATCTAATAGCATTATTCCTTCTTCAAATTCTTTAATACTTCCATCTGGAAATTTAATTTTCATTATTTACCTCGCTTAAATACACAATCATATTGTCAAAATCAACTAATTCTTGATTACCTGTTATAAAATCTCTAACAGCAATCTGATTTGACTCTTTCTCGGTTTCACCTATTATTATACCAAAGTTGACATTCTTTCTATCTGCATAGGTGAATTTCTTCTTCATCTTTCCACTCTCTAGATAGATATCTGATTTAATATTATTTTCCCTTAATTTATTAACAACTTCTATTGAATAATCAAGTACATCATCATTCATCGGTATAACAACTATTGTATCGTCAATTTCTTTTTCTTCATCCAATAATCCCGCTTCATTAAATTGATAGAATAATCTTGTCAATCCAATTGATAATCCAACTCCTGGATATTTATTATTCGTAAAATTATTTGCAAGATCATCATATCTACCACCACTACATACAGAACCAATATTTTCATATTCATCTAAAAACGTCTCAAAAACTGTTCCGGTATAATAGTCTAGACCTCTCGTTATAGTGAGATCTAATTTGATATTTTTTTCTGGTATACCAAATAACTTCATAAATTTATAAACTTCTTTAAGCTCACCTAATCCCTCTACAAATAGTTCATTATCTATATTTAATGAATCTAGCTTACTTAAAGTTTCTTCATTATTTTTCTCTTCTTCTATAAAATCAAATATCTTTTCGATACTATATTTATTTATATCTAATTTTTCTAATTCTATAAAAGTCTTTTCTTTACCAATTTTAGCTAATTTATCAATTGTTCTCAGAACACCTTCAGAATCTTCTACATTTATTGACTGTAAAAATCCATTCAATAATTTTCTATTATTGGTCTTAAATGTAATATCTTTGAATCCTAAATCTTCAAATATCTTATAAATAACTAAAGGCATTTGAGCATCATTGTAAATTGAAAGAGAATTATTGCCTACAATATCTATATCACATTGATAAAATTCTCTATATCTACCTTTTTGGTTTCTCTCTCCACGGTACACCTTGCCTATTTGATATCTCTTAAATGGAAATACTAATTCATTAAAATGCATAGATACATATCTCGCTAGACTCACCGTGAGATCAAATCTTAATGCTTGTGGCGTCTTTTCCTTATCAATTCTATAAATCTGTTTACTAGTTTCACCGCCACCCTTTGAAAGTAAAATTTCTTCTTTTTCAATTAATGGAGTATCGATATTAATAAATCCATATTTTATAAAATTGTTTTCAATTGTATTTTTAATTCTATTAAATACTTTTTGCTCCTCAGGTAATAATTCCATAAATCCTGGCAAAATTGATGGATTAACTAAACTCATCTTTTCTCCTTTTTCATTAATTCATTTTAATTATCGTTAAATTCTTTATATTTACTCATTCTATTATAGTTTAACTAACAAATAATTTAAAGTCTTTAATTTATTTACTTGTATTTAAAAATTTATTGGAGGAATAGTAAATCCCTCCAATAAAGTATCTTCTAAAATTTTATTGACCTTGTAATTTTCTGTTTACAGCTCTGTGTAATTCGTCATAGTCAAGTCCTGCTTCATTTATTATATCAAGTCTCTCTTTACCATATCCTAAATCACCAGCTATAATCATATCTACTAGGACACTTTCAGGTAGATTCTTAATTTGAGCAGCTGTATATACTGCTGCATTAGGATCATTTTGTCTTCTTGATTTGTCAGGAGTTGGTAATTCTACATTGTTAGATTCAGTTTCTGTCTCTTTTTCAGTTTCTTTTTCAGTTTCTTTTTGAGTTTCTTTTTCTGTCTCTTTTTCAGTTTCTTTCTGAGTTTCTTTCTCGGTTTCTTTTCTAGTTTCTTTTTGTGTTTCTTTTTCAGTTTCTTTTTTTGTTTCTTTATCTTTTTCTCTTTGAGTTTCTTTTCTAGTTTCTTTTTGTGTCTCTTTCTGTGTTTCTTGCTGTGTTTCTTGGTTTAAACTTTTACTTCCACCAATACTTGCAACAGATTTAATAATATAAAATATTAAAAAAATAGTTAGTAATGCAACTAAACCCATCATAATATAATTAATTAAGGTATCATTTTTTCTTCTATTAGGTTTTCTTCCTCTATCATCCATATCTTTACTCCTCATTCTACATTTGTTTCTTTAACTAAATTTTAATATATATATCGATAAAATACAAGATATTAATATATTTGTAAGAATTTAAAAATAAAAAAACTCAGTATTAAAACTGAGTAAATGGAGCGGAAGACGAGATTCGAACTCGCGACCCTCGCCTTGGCAAGGCGATGCTCTACCACTGAGCCACTTCCGCAAAATTATTGACTTGCCAATATATTATATAAAAATTAGAAATCTTTGTCAAATATTTTTCAAAAATAAAACCATTAATCTTTATGACTAATGGCTTTGATTATTATTTATTTTCTTCTGTATACTTTTTATATGCAAATTCAGACTCTTCCTTAGTGAACAGATATTCTTTTTCTAATTGTTCCCTTATCTCTTCATCGCTCTTATCTTTATCTTCTTCTTTTATATCTTTAAATACATGTAGCGCATTTTCATTATAATCAATTTTTACATTTTCTAGTGCATAATCTGAAGCTTCTTTTGGGAACAACAAATTATCAATTAAAATATTTTCAAATGCTTTCTTTGAATTGTGTTGATCTACAGATATTGTTTCTAAATATTTTTTTGCAGCATTAAAATCTCTTGAAACCCCATTTTCCATTGGATCTGTATCCTGTAATTTTTTAATAGCATATGATGATTCTTCTTCATTGAATTTAAATATACCAATTAATACTTCATATAAATTGGTTAATGATTCATTATTGGTCTTTTGAAGATGTTCTGCTCTCTTAAATGCATTTTCTTTATAATCCCAATTAATTGTATCAATTGCTTTTTTTGCAATCTCTTCTGTAAATTCATGATCTGTATATAATCTATCATATGTTGCTTCTTTTGAAGTAAATAATTCTTTTAAATCTTTGGTTGCGTATTCAATTGCTTCTTCTAGATTATCACTTCTCTTTTCTCTTAAAACTAATTTCTCTTTAACTTCGTTATTAATCTCATATTCCTTTAATTCATCTTCTGATTCAGAATTTTCTAATATGGTTTCATTTGTATTTTCATTTATATTCTTATTTTCATTTATATTCTTATTTTTAGATTCATATAGTCCAAAAATAAATAGTCCTAATAATACTATAGACGATAGTATTATTGTTAATCTTTTTTTGTTCATATTTCACTTCCAATCTTTTTCTTTCATATTTTAACTGTTTTATTATATACACAAAATCAAAAATTGTAAATTATAGCCTAATAAAAGTAATTATAAACTATATTTCCTTCAATTTACACGATTTCAGTTGATTCTATACTTACTATATTCTTAACCTTTGATAGTTCTTTTGCAATATCTGTAAATAGGATAATTTTCTTACTATGAAGTCTATACACATGTGTTGTTATTAGTTCATTTCTATAAATTTCTGTACTAATTCTAACTATCTCATAGTTTTCGTCAAATGATTTAACTACCTCTGTAACTTTTTTTGAAGTATCGGAACTTGCTATAAATTTAATCAAGAATTGTTCTGGACCATGAATAACAAATATTCTTTTGAAAAAAATTAATACTAATAACATTAGTGATGAACTTATTATGGATATATCATAGTATCCCATTCCTAATGCAAGTCCAATGCTGGATACTCCCCAAACTGAAGCTGCTGTTGTCAATCCCATTACACTTCTTTTGGTAACAATAATTGTACCAGCTCCTAAGAAACCTATACCACTTACAACTTGTGCTATCAATCTTACAGCATCTACACTAATTTTTAGTTCTGGATTTATTTCACTAACCATAGCTAAAGTTTGAATTTGTATTAATGCAACTATAGTTGACCCCATACCAACTAATATATGAGTTCTAAGTCCAGCACTACTATTGCTCTTTTCTCTTTCAAATCCAATTAAACCTGAAAATATCATACTTAAAACTAATCTTATTGTTATTTCTTGTACTGTAAGACTTGCCATTTTTATCTCCACAAAAATAATCTCTAAATAAAGTAAACTTTATTAAATTATATTATACCATATTTGATCAAGTAAAAAGCACAGATTTAACAAATTAGTCTGTGCTTAAAATAATATTAATTAAAGTTTTCAATTAATCTGACACTACTATCATTAATTCCTGATTTCGTAGTAGGTCCTCCTTTTATTAAATCTTCATTACTATCACATGCCGTCAACAAAAACACGAGCACTGATAGTATCGCTATAATTTTCTTCTTCATTATTGTCTCCCCCTTAGAGAATTATAGCATTATAATTTAATGTAAACAAATTTTAAAAGCAAAAGGACGCCTAGGCGTCCTTTAAATACCAACTATTTCTCTTTATCTTTTTTCTTAACTAATGTTAAGATTATATATCCTAATACTGCCACTCCTAAAACTATTAATAGATAAGTAATTCCTTTATCGCCAGTTTTTGGTATATTAGTAGATTTATCATCTTTTTGAACCTCTTTTATAGTTTCCTTTTGAGTCTCTTTTTCTGTTTCAGCATTATCAGCTAATACAAATACGAAATCTGAGAACTCTGATTGTTCAAATGAAACTTGTCCATTCACAAATTTGAAGTCCTTAATTTCTTTCAATTCACCTTCATGTACTGTATATATTGATAGGCTATCTCTATTATCATCATTAATTCCTAGTTGATTTTCAGGAATTGATACATCTATAGCTTTAGGTAATTTGTGTAATACTTTACCATTTTTATCTTTAACTTCAATATCATATACTTTATAAGCATATTTGTCGTATTTCTTTTCAAATATTGGTTTCAAGTTTTTGTGAACTTCATCTAAAGAAATATTTTTTGGAGTCATTGTTAGATTGTACTCATCTATCTCTCCTCCAGTCTCCTTTTCTGTTTCTTTCTCGGTTTCTTTTTCTGACTCAGTTTCTTTTTCTGTTTCTTTCTCGGTTTCTTTTTCAGTTTCTTTCTCAGTTTCTGGTTCCTTTTCAGTTTCGATTATCAATTTTGCATCAGAAATAGCTTCTACTAATTCAACAACTGCTTTATTAACTTCTTCTTGTGATGAGTCTTTATTTAATTCTTTAGCCAAATTAATTTTTTCTTCTAATCTTGCTCTTGAATCTTGGTCTAGATTCTCTTCAAGTTTCTTATTAGCAATTTCTAGTACTTTATCTAGAACAGTTATATCAGTTTCTGGTTTTTCATCTTCTTTTAGTTCTATTGATTCTAATGCTTTTAATAATTCTTTTACTTTTGAATCTATTTCTTCTTGCTTATTCTTAGAATTTAACTCTTTAGCTGATTCTAAAATATCAGTTATTTTTTCTTTAGATTCGTCAGTAATTTTATCTGATAATTTTTCTAATTGAGCTTCTATAGACTCTATTAGAGCGTTTAATATTGATAAATCTACTTCTTTATTTTCTTCTTCATCTGGCGTCTCTTCATCAGGTGTTTCAGGGTTCTCAACTCTTACACCATCTTTAAATTCAATTGTTATTGGTTCAGATAGATTACCTGTATAATCTTCAATAACTACTTCAAGAGTTCCTGTGTCTCCAGTTGCTTCTGTAACCATTCCAGTTGCTGCTCTTATCGCATGTGGTACTGCGTCACCAAATGAATGGAATTGATTTTCGAACATCAAATATTCATCATTGAATTTCGCATGTAATTTAAACCAATCATTAGATTCTGGACTCCAGAATGTGAAGCTAGTTTCCTTTCCTCCATACCAATCTTCATAACTATCTATTGAAACTAAGTCCTGATTGTAAGAATCTGAATATGTGTCTTTTAATTTACCAGTTAATGTTGTCGCTTGTGATTTACTACCATCTTCAAATAATGTATATACCTTAGCTATAAAGTGCTCTCCCTTGTTTCTTGGAATTTTAATTCTAGCACTATTTGAGTCTTTTGGAACTGTTTGTTTCCATATAGATTCAGTATCATTATTTGCTAATAAACTAACTTCAATTTCATATCCATTATTTTCTTTGCTTGGATTATCCCATTTTAGATTTATTGCACCTTCTTCAGAAGATTGAACTATTGTACCACGTACTGGATGTTCCTCTTTAATTACTGCATACTTTTCTTCTTTTTCGTAATCTAAATTATTTACTACTTCAGAATAATCATATTCAATAATTGAAGGCTCACTCTTTTCACCATTCTTACCAACTGCTACTAATTCTAATTGTAATAAACCTTTTTCTTCAAGCAATGATTTGATATATAAAACATCATCATATATTCCGCCGAAAAATACTTTTTCTCCATTTGATAATCTTCCATAAACTTCATATTTATCTACTAAATCAAATGATTCTATATCCCAACCAACTTGCATTTCATCATTTGTATATGCATGATTTACTGTAAAACCTTCAGGTTTATTTGGTTTATTATCATTATCTTTAATTGCGAATTTACCGAAATTAATCTGATAGTCATCGCTATCTCCATCAAATATTAAGGAAATAGCTGCTATTGATCTCCCATTATATTCAGATAAATCTACAGTGCTTGTTGTCCATTCATTTAATTTATCTGTGTTAATATCTAATTCAACTAATTCTTTAGCATTATCTTTAAATCTTAATCCTAATTTTATATCAACATTTTCACCAGAATTTCTTCTATATGTGATCTCTGCTTTAGAATTATTATTTACATCTAAATCCGTTTTCCATAGATTTACTACATTTTTACCTTTAATATCGCCATATGCTACTAATGATGAACCACCATCATATGCTCCAATTTGTTCAAATGGAGTTTCAATTATTTCTTTGTTAATATCTCTTCTAGTTTCAGCTTTACCAAAGTCAAAGTCCATCTTAATCTTATTGTCTTTGTCAGAAGCATCAATCCACCATTGCCATGTTAATGGTATATCTTGAATATTGATATTCCCCCATTGATCTTTACCAGTTACTTTACCTTCTGTAAAGTATTCCATGCCTCTACCAATATTAAATGTTGTATAGAAATTTGAACCTTTAATTACAGATCTCTCACTTGTAAAATCAGCAACTCCAACCCATGATGATGTATCATCTAGAAATACATCTTTTCTAGAAGTTCCAGGTTTATTACCAGTATCTGTTGGATCTCCTAATACACCTGAAAAGTATAGTCTCGCTCTTTCTTCAACCATCCACTGATAATCTGCATCTGCAAGTTTGTCCCAGCCTATTGCTCTATGGTAATAGTCAGAAGGACTGAATAATGCAATACTTGCTCTTGGGTTATTTGTTCCTTCTTCATATAGTTGAGTTATATTTCTTGTTGTAGGATGTCCACCATGGAATCCACCTTGATTAGCTTCTACTCCATAGAAAACTTCTTTAAATGGATCAATATCATTTTTTTCTATAAAATCGAAATTCATTCCACTATAATTAAGATTTCCTGGCCAGCCGTAGTTTACGAATACTGAATTCTGAATCCTTTCTTGGACTCCATCTCCGTCTAAGTCTGTCCTTAGATATGACATTTTACTTGAGTTCATATTACTATTTGTATCATAGTATTGTGTATATAAACCAGCATCTGTAAGAGTCTTTAAGAATAATTTTTTATCTTCCCTAAATCTTTCTTCTACAGCTTCTTCAGCATTAAAGAAATATCCATCATAACCAAAATATTCAGCCATTTCAATTAGCTTTTCAGCAACAGGATATTTTCCATTTGCATCTTTTACAAATAGCTCATTTATAGTTTGACCTTGTCTAAAATATTGATCGAAATAAATTACAGCTATTGATTTAACACCATTTTTATGAGCTGCATTTGTATACGATGGATTTGGTATATTTAAAACACCAAATTCAAAATATCTTGTTTCCCATCCTCTTGGATGTGAACCTTCAAATGCTGGATCATATAAATCTTCAGGAGTGGTTGCTGTTACAGCACCATGCCATGGTGAAAAATAATCGGTATATTGCCAGAAACTTAATGGATAGTAGCCAAATGAGTTATTGTACATCATACCGTCTACAAAGGCATTACCATAGTCTTCAGACATAAACATTATCTCAGCTTTATTGTCCAATTCAGGATTAACTTGAGTATCTCTAAATTGTTCATTTCTTTTTTGTAGAGGTACTTTTGCTGTCAAATATTCTGATCCCGGATCCGATTCAGGTGTCCAGTCTCTAATATCCCAAACTCTATATCCTGAAAATTTAGGTTGATTATCTTTTCTCGCCTGATTTCCCGTCATCTTAGGAAAATCTGCAGCAAATGAATTAATTGGAAATACACCAATTAATAGGAATATTGCTAAGAGTATCGCAACCGATCTCTTCATTCTCTTCTTAATCATTTTTCCTCCCACATATTTATTTTTATTGTCAATTTTATTATAACAATTAATTAGATTTTATGTAAAGGTTTGCACAAATATGACTAGAATTTCTTTTATTATAAATAAAATAATATTTTTGTAAACCTATTTTCACTATTGTTTCTAAAATTCCTGAATTAATCTTTCGACAGCATCTTCAACTATCTTTCTCGGACAAGCTAGATTAAATCTCATGAATCCAGAGCCTTGTTCCCCAAATGAGTGTCCTGGATTAACACCGATTTGCGCTTTTTTAAACACCCTATAATCTAGTTCTTCATTAGATAAATCATATGCTCTAAAATCTGCAAAAGCTAAATATGTCGCCGGCATATTTAAAACTTTTATCTCTGTATTTTTTTCTATTTCTTCTTTAAAATACTTATAATTTTCATAAATATATTCTATTGCATCGTCTAACCATTTTTCAGAGTCATTATATGCTGCTTTAACTGCTCTCATTGATATTTCATTAGTTTGTACATATCCTAAATTTCTAATATGCATATTAAATCTTTCTCTTAATTTTTCATTTTTGATAATTATAGCTGACCATTGTAAACCTGGAATATTAAAACTCTTACTTGGAGCTGTGCAAATTATTAAATTCTCATAATATTTTTCATTAATATTAAGAACTGAAGTATATTTTTTTCCAGGCATAATTAAATCAGAATGAATTTCATCGGCCACTACCAATACTCCATTCTCATAACACAATTTAAGCATTTTTTCTAATTCGTCTTTTGTAAATATCTTTCCTGATGGATTATGTGGAGAACAAAGTATGAACATCTTCAAATCTTTGTCTTTAACTTTTTCTTCAAAATCTTTTAAGTCAACTTCAAATTTTTTCCCATTATATATAAGATCATTTGAAACTTTTTCTCTTCCATTATTTGTAATTGCTAGTGAAAATGGTGGATATACTGGCTCTTGAATTAAAATTTTGTCTCCGGGATTTGTAAATACTTGAACCGCATTATTTATTCCAAATACAACACCAGGAATATTAATTATTTCATCGACTGATAAATCACAATTGTGTCTTTTCTTCATCCAATTTACTAAAGCTTTATTCGCTTCATCAGAAGCTGAATATCCATATATTGATACCTTTGTAAGATCATGAATCGCCCCTTGTATAGGTTTCGCTATTTGAAAATCCATATCTGCAACCCACATAGGAAGCACATCTTTGTTCTTAAACATGTCTTCTAAAACTTTATGACTCCATTTAACACTATATGTATTTGAACGATCTATTATCCTATCAAAATCTTTCATACTTCCCCCTATCCTTTTCTTTCATAATATCATTTAAATCTATACAATATAAAGAAGGGCTTTGTAAAAATCATATCAAAAATAATTGGAAATCGAATAGGGGCTAAAATCTAGCCCCTTTCACACCACCGTACGTGCCGTTCG
>CAMXYZ010000018.1 GCA_947253305.1 uncultured Helcococcus sp. | reverse complement strand
GCAGGACACCCCGTAGCTTCATAGATTGTATTAATTTCTTCAGAAGCCTTCTCGTAATTTCTTA
Organism: uncultured Helcococcus sp.; assembly: GCA_947253305.1. Classification (GTDB taxonomy): domain Bacteria; phylum Bacillota; class Clostridia; order Tissierellales; family Peptoniphilaceae; genus Helcococcus. The sequence continues at coordinate 14,435 of CAMXYZ010000018.1, read as the reverse complement.
TTAATTCATCAATATCTTTTTTATAATAATCGAATATTTCATTTTCTAATTTTTCTAAATTGTTTTTATCTTCATAATAATCTTTGTATTTATATTTTTGAGTATGCTCTTCTAACCATTCAAAAGGATTTATCTTTGAATTTATAAATCTGTAAATATGAAATAAAATATCTATAACGTCTATATCATCGTATCTTTTCGAATAATCTAATATTAATTTAGCAAACTTTTCATCTTCATCTCTATAATAAGACTCGAATGTTTCATTTATAGATTTCCACTTTAGAACCTCTGCTGTTGAATCATTTATTAACTTAAATCTTGGATTCAATCCCAATTTATAAAAATATTCTCTTAATATCTTTATACAGAACGCATGCATTGTTGATATATTAGCATTTGAAATGCGATTATATTGTTTCTGAAAATACAAACTGTCAGAACCTGTAGAAACTCCAATTTTATCTAATAATTTAGATCTTATCCTATCTTTCATCTCGGCTGCAGCTTTATTAGTAAATGTCACTATCAACATACTATCTATGTCGATTCTTTCTTCATCTAATAAATTGATTATTCTTTCAACTAAAATATGCGTTTTGCCAGCACCTGCTTGAGCAGAAACAATAATATTTTTATCTCTTAAAGATATTGCCTTCTTCTGTTCAATAGTTAAATTAACTTTACTCATCATTATCTCCATTCAATCTGTCAAAAACATAATCCCAATCTAGTTTATCTAAATAAATATATTTCAAATCCTCGCCCTTATCAATAGTATTATAGTGATTAAAATCATATGGACTAAAATTATTAAGCTTAAATGGTCTTAAAGAAATATCACCTTCTAAAATGTTTATTATTGATTCTTTAATTAATTTTTCATTTTGTTTAAATAATTTATAAAACGTCTCTTCATCTATGGCATTTCTTCTTTTAGCTAATTTATTTGCATTTCCATAAAACTTATATATATTAGAATTTCTAGTATTATTTATTACGTTTGGAGTATCATCTATTGATGAAAATATACTCTCATCATTATTAATTATACCGTCAAGTTTTATCTTGTCTGGAATAACCATATTGTCGTCTTTAGTTAGTAAGTCATAGGATAATTTAGTATTTAATTTTTGATAGAAAGCACCGATAGGATGTGAATTGCTATCTTTTGCCAATGTAGATCTCAGATAAAGCAACAATTGTAAATCTATTCCATAATAAATCTTACTTATATTAAATTCTTTATTTCCAGTTTTGTAATCAATAACTCTATAATATTTTTTATCATTTATTATAAACTCATCGATTCTATCTATTTTTCCTTCAATTTGCATAGTTTTGTCATCAAGCTTTATTTCTATTGCTGGGAATATAGAATTTTTACCATATCTTTGTTCAAAATACATATTCGCAATATCTAAATTCTTATTTTGTTCCATAATTATATGACTATATGCTTTAGTATTATCTTTCATCTGATTAATAAAAAACTTATTTTTTGAATCATCAGTTTTAAAATTCTCAAATAATTCAACAACTGATTCATCATAAATTTGATCGTAATCTACATCTTTACCTTCAAATTTATATTTAATATATCTACTCAATACTTCATGAGTCAAATTACCAATATTTAAAAATGAAATATCAAAGGTATCAAATTCTCTTGGTTTTAGTCCATATTTTATGAAATGATAATATGGATTAGCATTATACTCCTCTAATTGACTCACACTAAATTTGTCAGTATTATATATTTTATTTACTATTTCACTATTTAAATTAGGTCTCTTATAATCTTTATCTACTAATCTAATTGCATTAAAAATATTTTTATATTTAGTTTCATTATCTTTTATTTGATATAGCAAATCATTGATAAAGATTTTCTCATTTTCATCGATTTTTTCACCTTTTTTTATCTCATTTAATTTATCAGGTAGATAAGAAGCGATCATAGTTTTTGTATAGATATTATCATAATAATCATTTTCAGATATTTTAATATTTTCTTCAGGAATCATAGCTTTTACCCAGTTTAGAATCGAAGCATTTTCCATGGTTGAATTGCTACTATCGACCAAGCTATAACTAAATACGATATCTGATTTAGAAGTATTAAGTAAAGTGTAAAATGATATTAAATCATTAGAATAAATCTTAGATATTGTATTTTTTATTGGTATATCATTTTCTATTAATTCTTCCTTTTCATTTTCCAAGAATATATCGACAGCCTCATTTGGAACAGGATAGTACAGATTTGACATTCCAAGAACATATAATTTTTTAATCTGATTAAATCTTGAACGTTTGATATCACCAATAATTATTTGATCTTGGCTTGGAGGTAATATACCAATCTTGAAATTATCTATGGCTGAAACCAAAATCTCACTAAATCTTTCAAAACTGATATCGCTAATATCTGAAATATTATATAAAGAATCAAGCGTCTCTATAAAACTATTCCATATTAATCTATTTTCTTCATTCTGCTCTTCTTTGTATCCTAAATCATTATTAATAAATGGCTCAATTAATAAATCATTTGAAATAAACTCATAAATTAATTGAGTATATTCTTTAATACTTGCAGTATAAGAATTATCAAATAATACTTTGATATCAATATTTTCAATGGTTTGTAAAAATATATTTCTAATTTTTACTATAGATTCTAAATTCTTAATATCTTCGTCTATATACCTTGTTTGATTTGGATTTATAGAAAAGTATTTGTCCTCAAATATCATCTTTCCAAATATTTTTCTTCTTTGTATATATGAATTAAATAAATTAAGCTCATAATCATCAAATTTAATAAAGCTTGATTTTAAAAATTGAGTAATATTTATAGGCATCAATCCAGAATTCAATAAATTTATACTTGATTTAATAAATTTAATCATTGGATTATCTATTAAATTCCTGGACTCATCTATAAAATACGGGATATCATTTAATTCAAAGCTTCTCTTTATCTTTTCGTAATATTCAGATGAATTCGTAGTTAATATAGCAATATCTTTATAACTGAGATTGTTTTTTATAATATCTTTTTTAATTGAAATATTTAAATTTTCAATCTCTTCATTAGTATTATTGCTTCTATTTATATAAATATTATTAAGTTTTTTATTTTTAAAATTCTCTTTAACCTTAGGTAGATTATAAGAAAACATATTATCTGTAAGTTCTTCTACTTCCGTTTTTTCATCTTGTACTTCAATATTTATAATTTCGATATCATTAATTTTAGTTCTAATCTTATTATAAAAATTAAGTGATAAATCGAAAATTTCAGCATCATCAATTTGAGATAAATTTTTATTAATTAAATTCTCATCAACAATTAAATTCATTAATGTAGAATCTGATATCTTATCTATTTCTTTAATAATATTCAATTCTTGATCTGACATATCGTTAAATTTATCAAAATAAAAACTCACATCGTTAAAATAATGCATCTTGTTAATATTTCTGATAGCTAAATTAACTCTATCTTCACTAACAAATTCGGATTTAGCTTTTAATTCAGAATATCTCTTCATTATTTTGATGATATCTTTAAGTTTTAATTTTAAATCATTACTTAGTTTATCATCATTCACAATATCTTCAAGATGTTCTATTTCAATATTGTTTGAACTCATCTCCGTAATAAAGTCTACAAGTAAATCAATAAATGATTTATCGTATATGTTTTTTTGAAACATTCTTAATTCATCTTTAATCTCTAATAATACAATTTGTATGATAATAAATTTAGAAGAATCAGATATAAAGTTTAGTGATCTACCACCTGTATAGTCTATAATTTCATTTACAATATTTTTGAAACTCTTCACTTTTACATTAATTGTCGCATCAAAATCTAAATAGTCAAAAGACTCTATATTTTTGCCTAGAGTAAATTGCTCAGGGACAATTAAATATACAGTTTTTTTATTCTTAATATCTTCTTTTATTAAATTGTAAATATATTTTTTATTTTGATTTATATATCTTGATACAAGTAATCTCACATTTCCTCTATTCTAAAATTAATTTTGCCGCTCCATACATTCCAGCATCATTTCCTAAATTTGCTTTTGAAAATTCGCAATTAGCGGTAACTGGGAATGCATATTCTTTATATGATTTCTTTACACCATCAATTAAGAAATCTCCAGCATTAGATACTCCACCACCTATTATAAAAATTTCAGGATCTACTATCGCTGATATTATTGAGAGACCTCTTCCAAGATGGTTAAAATATATTTTACTAATATTCATTGCTACTTCGTCTCCAGCTTTAGCAGAATCGAATATATCCTTAGCACTTATAAAATCTAATTCTCTTAAACTTGATTTATCGTCATGTTCGAATAAATAGTCCTGTGCAATATATTCTATTCCTGTTGCAGATGCAACTTGCTCAAAGCATCTATGTCCACCACAACCACAAGTTCTCTTTAATTCTTTTTCTAAAAATGGCATATGTCCAATTTCTCCACCTGAACCAGTTGTACCTGAAACAATCTTTCCATCTACAACTACTCCACCACCTACACCAGTTCCTAGTGTTACCATTACTATATTTTTATATCCTTCGGCTGCCCCTTTCCAAAGCTCACCTAAGGCTGCAACATTAGCATCATTTTCTACTAAAACATGAAATCCTATATTGTCTTCTACATACGCTTTAACATTTGTAGGTTCTTCCCATCCTAAATTTACAGCTCTTTTTACAATAGCCTTATTAAGAATCGGCCCAGGAATACCTATACCAACACCTACTAAAGTATCTTCATTTAATTCATATTTACTTATAATTTCTTTTAGATGTTCTACTAAATCGGGTAATATATTTTCTCCATTTTTCTCTGTTCTAGTTATAATATTAGACTTTGATTCTAGTCTACCATCTTCGGTAAATAAACCGAATTTCATACTTCTCCCACCAATATCTACACCAATAACATATTTTTTCATATTCCCTCCATAAAATATCATTTAATATAATTATATCAAATAATATTCTTTATTATGTACAATATTTTAATATTGTGATAAACTTAATAGGTCATTTAATGATAGTGTTTCTTGGCACCCACTATAATAAAATCAAGGAGGAAAAAATGAAAAATTTTACAATTAAGGAAATGACAAAACAGTCTTTAATTGCATCTATTTATGTAGTATTAACACTAAGCGCTGGAGAATTAGCATTCGGAGCATATCAATTTAGATATTCTGAGGTTCTTAATTTATTAGCATTCTATAATCCATTTAATGTTATCGGAGTGACTTTAGGAGTATTTGTATCAAACTTTTGGTCTACACTAGGTTTTGCAGATTTAATATTCGGAACACTTCATACATTAATATCTTTGGTACTTATATCAAGAACAAAAATATTTATGAGTAGAACTGCTAATCTTTTTCTAGCATCACTATTCCCAACAATATTTGCATTTATTATCGGATTTGAATTGTCCTATATTGCTAAATTTGATAGTTTCTACATAATGACTTTAAATGTGATGGTTTCTGAATTCATTATAATGACATTAATTTCAGTCCCATTATACAAAGCATTAGAACAATCTAGTCATTTTATCAAACTAATAGGAAGAAAAGATAGGCTCGATGCTTTAGGGTTTAATTTTAATGAATAGTATTTAAAATATAAAAGGACTATATTATTTACCAATTTATACACTATGTGCCAAGTCAATTAGTATTAAATAGTCCTTTTTACATTATTTATTTCCGCTTCTTATTTTTAATCTATTTATAAATAAATCAGCAATTTCGCTAGTTTTATCTCCTAGTACAACTTGATATTGATTACCAAATTTTACTACTCCGATAACACCGTCTAAAGCCTTTATATTTTCTATATCAGCTTTGTCAACATCAAATAATGTTGCTCTTATTCTTGTTTTACAATTAGATACTTCTTCTATATTTTCAACTCCACCTAAGAGTTCAAGTAATCTGATTGATAATTCTGATTTAGGCATAATTAGCTCCTTTCCTTAATACTTAAATTATATTTTTCTATTTCTTTTCTACTTACATCTGTATCCGGATTTATCTCTTCGTATCCACCATTAACTAGTTGATACTTTTCTTCGGCTTTTCCTGCAATGAATAGTAAATATTTATCATTACTATCAATTGCAATCTTATAAGATTCTATAATACCTTCTTCCCTACTGTCAAATATTTTGTAATCTAAATGTGTCAAATAACTTGACATTTCTTTTGATATATCAAGACTATCATCATAATTTGGATCATCTGGTACAAAAATAATAAAATCTGAATACTTTTCCGCCAGAATTGTTAAATCTTCTCTTCTATTAATACCCTTACCACCACTAGCTCCAAACACTGATATTATCTTATACTCTGGATATAATTTCTTAACCATTTTAAAGTTTTTTACAAAGCTAGTATCATTATGGGCATAATTAACAAATGATATAATCTTTTTATCATCAGCAATTATGATTTCTGATCTTCCATTAATTTCCTTATCTCTTAATACCTCTGCAGAGAATTTCGGATCAATACCAATCGTTTTAGTAAGAAGTACCGCGCAAGCTGCATTTTCTATGTTAAAATCTCCGAATAAATTAATATCAAATTCTATTCCCATAAAATTAAAACTACTTTTGGCTGTATCATATTTTATATTTGTGATTTGATATTGTTCTTCATTTTCCATTTCAAACTTTATATCTTCTTTATTAAAATAAAATGACTTTATATTTTTATTTTTTATTTTGTCTTTAACTCTTTCAATATATTTTATACTATTTGAGTATACGATATTATCGGATAAATCAAATATTTTTAATTTTGAATCTACATAGTCGTCATAATTTGGATGCTCATTATCTCCAATATGATCTCTTCCTATATTGAGAAGTCCAACAACATCAAAATGAACATTTCCAACCCTATCATATTTTAGAGCTTGAGAAGACACTTCTACTACGGCATACTCTAATCCAGATTTCACACAATTATTTAATACTCTATATAATTCAACTGCTTCCGGAGTAGTCAGATGTGACTCAAATTCATTAATCCCATCGTACGTTGTTACTCCAGATATAAATCCTGCTTTTTTCTTTCCTTTAGATTCTAAATATGAATCTAATATATTTCTAACCATAGATACAGTTGTAGATTTCCCTTTAGTTCCAGTAATTCCGATGAGTTTTAATTTTTCATCTGGATTATCAAAATAAAACTTAGCTAAATATAGCATAGTCTTTCTAATATTATTAACTAATATATATGGTAAGTCTTTGTTATATTTTTTTTCGGAAATATATAATATAGCCCCATTTTCTTTAGCCATATCGATATAGTTCTCATTGAAATTCACGCCCTTACAAAAGAACGCTAAATTCTTTCCAATATTTCTAGAATCATATCCTATATTTTCTATTGATAATTCTAAATTTAGATTTTTATCATATTCGATTAAAAAATTAGAATCGTCTAAAAATTTAATTATTTCATTAATAGTTTTCATTTTGCCTACCTTAATTATCTTTAATTCTAGAGCTCTTTTGTAATAGCTCTATTACTTATATCATATTTAATTAATAATTGCAAAATAGCCATATTTTCTTATTCTTTATGTTCTTCAGAACATCCACAAGATGATTTTTTTACTTCTTTTTCAATACTACAAGCACAATGTCCCATACAGCAATGGCCTTTTACTTCTTCTACCACTATATCTCCATTTTCATCAACTAAATCTGCTTCTAATATTTCTAATTCTTTCATCTTAATCCTCCATTAAACTTTATTCGTTCTACTATAGTATTTTATAATTTTAAACAATTATTATCAAATATATTTTAATTACAATATTTGACTAAAAAATATAAGAATTATATAATAAAGTTCATGGGGATACACAGGTTTCGACGGAGATTTGGAACAAAGATAAGCATGTGGAAGGGCATACTTCCTAAAAATAGCAAACTAAATTTAAATGCAGAAGATAATAACTTCGCTTTAGCAGCTTAATTTAACCTGCTAATGTCACTTAATAGGACCCGTAACTATTAACTGATATCATAATTATATCGGGCAACCTATATAACAAAGCTTTGAGTTATATACGGTATCTATGAAGCTACCATATATTCAGTTTTGTTGATTATCAGAATCTATGGGAATAAATTAAATCAACTAAACATGTAGAAAGTCTTTCGGAAGGGTTTTCGGACGTGGGTTCGATTCCCACTATCTCCACCAATAAAAATGATAAGCTGTTGAAATACTTATTGATTTCAGCAGCCTTTTTCATTTAAATTTCTTAGTTCTTTAGAAACTAAATCAGAATTAATACTTCTTAATCTCAATCAATTCACCATTTTTAAATTCCATACATATTTCAAAATATTTACCTTCATATATATCTAGTATATAGTCCATAGAATATGAATGACCTTCCATAGTCTTAAAATCTTCATAATTAGCGAAGAAAAGATTTCCTTCAATATTTTCTTCAATTAGTTCACCAGAAAATTCTTTTGTCGTATATAATAATCCTACTTCTCGAAGATTTTTATCATGATTAATCCATTGGATAATACCATTAAATTCTAGATTACTAATATCTAAATTAGTTTCTTCCTTAACTTCTCTTACAGCACCCTCGACGAATGTTTCATTAGCTTCTACTTTTCCTCCAGGAAATGTAAGACCTTCCCAACCATATTTTTTCTTTTTATCTAGGACCAGTACTTTATCTTTATCCATTATTCTAGTCATATTCATCATTATTGTTTTCATAATATTCTCCATAAAAATAGAGAATGCAAAATGCATCCTCTATAATCTGTTATTTTGCAACTATATTTAATATCTTACCAGGGACATAAATTACTTTCTTTACTTCCTTATCAGATATAAATGCTTTAACATTTTCTTCTTCTTGTGAAAGTCTAATTATTTCATCCTTTGATGTATCCTTATCGACAATTAGCTTTCCTCTAACTTTACCATTTACTTGAATTGGAATTTCTATCTCATCAGATACTAATTTGCTTTCATCATATTCAGGCCAAATATTTTGATTTGCAATTTGAGTGCTGTGGCCAAGCTTTCGCCACATTTCTTCTGTAATATGAGGCGCTACAGGATTTAATAGAATTAGAAGCACTTCTAATTCTTTCTTAGTAATTTTTGATTTTTTAATGAAAGCATTTGTTAATATCATCAATTGTGAAATTGCAGTATTAAATTTCATTGCTTCATAATCATCATTTACTTTCTTAATACTTTGATTGATCAAAATTTCAAAATCTTCAGAAATTTCATCACCTTCAACTAATATATCTTGTAATCTCCATACTCTATCTAGGAATTTTCTTACTCCTACTACAGCCTCATCTGACCATGTAGTAGACTTATCAAATTCTGAAATAAACATTTCGTAGGTTCTCAAAGTATCTGCTCCAAAGTCATTGATTATATCGTCAGGATTTACGACATTACCTCTTGATTTTGACATTTTTTCGCCATTTTCTGCGAGTATCATACCTTGAGTAGTTCTCTTCATATATGGTTCTTTTGTTGGAACTATTCCAATATCATATAGGAATTTATGCCAGAATCTTGAATACAGTAAGTGAAGTGTCGTATGCTCATTACCACCATTATACCAATCTACTGGTGAAAAATAATTTACCGCTTCCTTACCTACCAATGCTTCATTATTATCTGGATCCATATATCTTAAATAATACCACGATGAACCAGCCCATTGTGGCATTGTGTCAGTTTCTCTTTTAGCTGAACCACCACAAACTGGACAAGTAGTATTAACGAACTCTTCAATTTGTGACAACGGACTTGAGCCATCATCTGTTGGCTCATAATTTTCCACATCAGGAAGAGTCACTGGCAATTCATTTTCAGAAACTGGTTGCCATCCACATGAATCACAATATATCATAGGAATCGGTTCACCCCAGTATCTTTGTCTTGTGAATACCCAATCTCTTAATTTGAAATTTTTCTTTCTCTTTCCTATTTTATTTTCTTCTAAATAGCTAATTATCTTCTCTTTTGCATCTTTTGTACTTAAACCATCTATCAATGGTGAATTAATAGCTTCACCCTCACCACTGAACGGAATCTCTTCAGAATCTTTTCCTTTTACTACTTCTATAATTGGAAGATTGAATTTTTCTGCAAATTCAAAATCTCTCTCATCATGAGCAGGAACAGCCATAATAGCACCGGTACCATATGTAATCATTACATAGTCTGATATCCAAATTGGCATTTCTTCACCGGATATAGGATTTTTAGCTTTAATACCTTTTACTTCAACACCTGTTTTCTCTTTTACAAGTTGTGCTCTTTCAAATTCAGATTTCTTATTAGCCTCTGATTTGTATTTTTCTATCTCGTCAATATTTTCAATCTTTGAACATAATTTTTCTATGATATTATGTTCTGGAGCAATTACCATATAAGTTGAACCATATATGGTATCAGGTCTTGTAGTAAATACAGTTAATTTTTCATCTTCTCCAATTATTGGAAAGTCGATTTCTGCACCAAATGATCTACCTATCCAGTTAATTTGAGATGTTTTAACATGTTCAAGATAATCTACTTCACTTAAATCATCAATTAATCTATCTGCATATTCTGTAATTTTTAACATCCATTGATTTCTAATTTTATGCTCAACAGCTGTACCACATCTTTCACATTTTCCTTGAACTACCTCTTCATTAGCTAGACCTACTTTACAGCTTGGACACCAGTTAATTGGGAATTCCTTTTTGTATGCAAGTCCTTTTTTGAACATTTGAATGAATATCCATTGAGTCCATTTGTAATAATCGGGATCTGTAGTATCAATTGCACGATCCCAATCGAATGAAAATCCCATAGACTTTAATTGTCTTGTAAAGTTTTCAATATTGTTTTTTGTAACTATCGCAGGATGAATTTTATGTTTAATAGCATAATTTTCTGTTGGTAGACCGAAAGCATCAAATCCTATTGGATAAAGAACTGTTTGATTTTGCATTCTTCTTTTTCTAGAAATTAAATCTAAAGCTGTATATGATCTTGGATGACCAACATGAAGACCATCACCAGATGGATATGGAAATTCAACTAGTGCATAAAATTTTTCCTTTGAATTATCGATTACTGTCTTAAAAGTTTTTTCTTCGTCCCAAATATTTTGCCATTTCTTCTCAATGGCATTTGGATTATATCTTTCAACCATTTTAATCTCCTGTAATTTTTAATATATATTATAATATCATAAGTTCTTAATTATGTTTAGTAAATCACCTATAAAACTGTGTATTTCCAAACTATTATATTAATCTATCTTTTCTATAAAAAGTTTAAAGTTTATCTATTTTAATACTCCTAAAATATTAAAGACAGCAATTACTATAATGTGAAGAGGATAAAAAGTATAGAATAAATATTTCAAATCTTTACCTTTCTTACCATTGTATGTTAAGAGTAATAAGGAAGTTAATATTATAAATAAAACATTTGTTATCTTCCAATTATACATATAATATCCCCATAAAAATATTGTAAGTGACTGATAATATTTTGAGCTCTGCACTATATACAATGCTATCATCAACGCAATAGCATTATATCCATAGTTTGCTATTCCTCCTATATAATAATATGACAGGATAGCAGCTATTATAAGTAATAATCCCATTAATATATTCTTATTATACTTTGTTCTAGCTAAATTAAAATACTCAAATAATATCAATCCAAGTCCTAGCTCATAGAATATATTTAATTCATATCCTGTTAATAGGAAATAGCCATTTACTGCTGTATTTATTGGTGTAATTAACCAAGCTATCGAAACATATATTAATGATTTATCAAACTTTCTATTAAGTATTAAGAAATAATAAAATATTATCATTGGAATAATTACAAACAACCATTTATAGTCGTATTCGATAAAAGAAAAACTCTCATCTACAAAATAATTTTCATAATAAAATGCAAGTGTAAATGGTATCTGTGAAATTATCGCAAATAAATGCATTCTTGAAATATATTTTTTACTATTTTTCGTCTTTGAATAACCAACCACTAAGAAAAATGCAAATATAGGAAGAGCCATTCTCCCTATTGAACGCATTAAATCTATCCCCTCTTGAGAAACTATATCACTTCCTGAATAAAACAGATATGCTCCAATGTGGTCGATTAACATTGAAATTATTGCTATTATTTTTAATATCGAAGCTGTCATAAAGCCTCCTTTTTACAATATATTTAATATATAATCAGACTATGTTTTTAATAATCATCTTCTAAATCATATCCTAGTTTTACAACTAATACTCCATCTATTAATTTAATGCTGTCTTTATCTGGATATACAGACATATTAATAACTCTTGCATCTTCGCTTAATAAATCAATCTCTTTTTCTGATACAAATTTGGTATCCATCATAAGTACATAATTAAAATATGCTTTATATCTTTCATTATATGAATAATAAGGCACGAATGATCTTGACATCCCTGTGATTCTAAGTCTAAAATCTCTATTTCTTCTTATTTGATCTAAAGGTCTTCCTACAAATGCAACAGGTGTCTCCCCATCAATATATCCATCTACATTATTCATATCGTAATTTATTCTTGTAAATAAAGACATATTTGCATCTTGTTCAAAGTCTTTGATTAAATATGCTGTATTGGCAAATCTAAAATTCCCAAACATCACAAATACTACAGTTAAAATTACTAAAGATTTATATACTTTTTCATCAAATTGTAAAATATCTTTATCATATATATATTTATCTAAAAATAATATAGGTAATAAATATATCATAAATACGCTGTAGTGCATGACATCATGTGAGAAGTTTCTCATAAGTGCTCTACTTATATTCATGCCAAGTGGCAGTATGATTATAAGTAAATATAATAAAAGTATTGATTTCTTTTCAACATCATTCTCTACAATTTTTTTCATTACAAAATAAAATATAAGCAATAATAACAATACGTGAACTGCAATATTTAATTTTTCATTTAATATTGTAGGTGGGTTAATAATTTTACCAATTGTATATTCCCAAGAATTAATACTATATTCTAATAAATTTGCAGGTGTTAAAGTTTTAAGTTTCGAAATCGAATTATATTTACCTTTAACTATTTCTATTCCTGTTACATAGATAAGTAGTTTCACTATAATAAAGTAAATTATCCCTGCTCCAATCATCATAATTATACTTTTAAGTCCATAATTTAAAACTGTTTTTGTATCTTTTTTATTAATTAAATCCAGTACACATTTAAATATAATTAGTGTTATAGCAAAGGAAATAAATGCTTGATATAAAGCTATTGAAATAGCTAGACTTATACTCCCATATAAATAACCTTTCTTATATTTTGTAAGTAAATAAACCGACAAGGTCGACATTAACATTGCTAGCATATCTACATCTAAATCATGTATATATGTAGCTGTAAGTGCTATAACAGTCATATTTAGAACCATTATAGCTGATATAAATATCAATGTAATATCTGATTTTATATCGAATATTTTACTTATCAAATATAGAGAAATTGAAATATATATTAATGAAAGTATTCCAACTAAATAAGGGACTGTTATCATTCCACGTATGTATTTAAGATAAAATACTACTAGCCCTCTTCCTGTCTCAGTTTTAAAGTGCCTTACATTATCCCAAGTAATAAATTCGTTTAATGAATCATTTGAAATAGCATTATTAAAATACATATAGGAATGCGCAAGCATTCCTATAATAAAAGTAAATATTATGCACTTTATTAGAGTATTATATTTTTTTATATAAAAATTAATATTCTTTTCCAAGTTTTACTCCATTATTTTTCATTTTTCATAGAGTTTACCGTTCTTGGATATGGTATAACATCTCTAATATTTTTCATTCCAGTTACATACATAACCATTCTTTCAAAACCTAGACCATATCCACCATGTGGTACTCCACCAAATCTTCTTAAGTCAGAATACCATTTGTAATCTTCTGGATTAATTCCCTTTTCAATCATCATGCTTTCTAATTTATCTACATCATCTTCTCTTTGAGATCCACCAATTAATTCCCCTACTCCTGGAACTAACATATCCATAGCTCTTACTGTTTTACCATCTTCGTTAAGCTTCATATAGAAGGATTTTATATCTTTTGGATAATCTGTAACAAATACTGGTCCATTAAATACTTCTTCAGTTAAATATCTCTCATGTTCTGTTTGTAAATCAACTCCCCATGATACTGGATATTCAAATTCTTTACCTGATTTTTCAAGAATTTCAACAGCCTCTGTATAAGTCTGTCTCTTATACACATCTGACGCTGCCGA
>CAMXYZ010000017.1 GCA_947253305.1 uncultured Helcococcus sp. | reverse complement strand
AGATTGCCTCTTGTCTCGTGGGCTCGGAGATGTGTATAAGAGACAGGTCCATGTGGCTCCGGTAAGAAATACAAGAATTGTCACGGTAAAAATTAAATAATCTAAATAGTCATTGGTGGAAGAATCTCCATCAATGACTATTTTTTATTCTCATAATGCCCAAAATATGATAAAATAATAGATTGAATAGTGTATTATTAAATATTTATGAAAGAGGTGGACGCTATAGAACTTTACGAAATAAAAAATGAATTAGATGAGTTAAAAGAAACAATGCAAAGCTTATGGAGTTCTCTTTGACATAGAAAGAAAAAAGATGGAATTAAAATCTCTCGAAGAAAAATCATATTCCTCTGATTTTTGGGATGATTCTGAATCTGCTCAAAAAACAATGATTGAGATTAATTCACTCAAAGACACAATAGAAAATTATGAAAAATTAAATTCTAGTGTGGATTCTATGATCGATATTATAGAGATAATGTCAGCTGATGATTTTTTAAGTATGCAAGAAGATATTACAACTGAATTATTAGAAACTAAAAATGGAATTATTAAATTAAAGACCGAAACTCTATTATCTGGGGAGTATGATAAAAACAATGCAATAATTTCTATTCACGCTGGTTCGGGCGGTTTGGAAGCAACAGATTGGGCTTCTATGTTGCTTAGAATGTATACTAGATGGATGGATTCTAAAGGTTTCAAACATGAAATTGTAGAATTAAATAATGAAGAAGCTGGTGGAATTAAATCTGCAACTTTGATAGTTAAAGGTAGAAATGCTTATGGATATTTAAAAGCTGAGAAGGGGGTTCATAGATTAGTTAGAATATCTCCTTTTGATTCAAATGCAAGAAGACATACCTCCTTTGCTTCACTAGATGTATATCCAGAATTAGATAATGAAATTAATATTGATATCAATGAAAGTGATTTAAAAATTGACACATATAGAGCGAGTGGTGCTGGTGGACAGCATGTTAACACAACAGATTCAGCTGTTAGAATTACTCATATACCTACAGGAGTTGTAGCTAGCTCTCAAAATGAGAGATCTCAAATTCAGAATAGAGAGACAGCTATGAAGCTTCTAATAGGTAAATTAATTCAAATCAAAGAAGAAGAACAAAAAGAAAAAATCGAAGATATACAGGGTAAGTATTCTCAAATTACCTGGGGCTCACAAATTAGATCTTATGTATTTCAACCATACACTATGGTAAAGGATCATAGAACTAATTATGAAATTGGAAATGTTGAAAAAGTGATGGATGGAGATATTGATGAATTCATCAATGCTTATTTAAATATGAAAGAAGTAGAGAATAATGAACATAGCAAATAAAATAGCAACAATATTAAACCTAAAAGAAGAACAAGTAAATAAGACGATAGAATTAATAGATGAAGGTAATACCATACCTTTTATAGCTAGATATAGAAAAGAAGTTACGGGCAATCTTACTGATGAGGTTCTAAGAGAGCTTGAAGAAAATTTAAAATATCAAAGAAATCTAGAACAAAGAAAAGAAGAGGTAATATCTTCTATAGAAAATCAAGATAAGATGACTGATGAACTTAGAGAACAGATAGAAACTGCTGAGACATTAAAGGCTGTTGAAGATATCTATAGACCTTATAAGCAAAAAAGACAAACGAGAGCTACAAAAGCTAAAGAAAAAGGACTAGAACCTCTTTCCAATTTTATTTTGACTTGGAAAGAAGGTGATGCAGATATAGATGAAGAAGCTAAAAAATATATTAATGAAGAAGTTGAAACATCTGAGCTTGCTATTGAGGGAGCAAAAGATATTATTGCCGAATTAATTTCAGATGCAGTAGTATTTAGAAATCTTTTAAGAAAAGATTCAAAAAGAGATGGAACTTTAGTTGTTGAAAAATCTAAGGTAGAAGAAGCTGATGAAAAAGAAGCTCAAAACTATGAAATTTATTTTGATTTTGGAGAAAAAATTTCAGAATTACCTTCACATAGAATTTTGGCGATTAATAGAGGAGAAAAACTTGGATTCCTAAAAGTTTCAGTTAAATTATCTCACGAAGATAATATATTTATTATTGCTACAAGTTTGCAAAAAAATAGAGAATCGAAAGCGTATAAATATATTTTTGAAGCTTCAGAAGATGGTTATAAGAGACTGTTATTCCCGTCAGTTGAAAATGAAATTAGAAATGAATTAACTGAGATGGCTGAATCTCAAGCTATTGATGTATTCGCTACAAATCTTAAACCGTATCTAATGCAAGCTCCAATTAAAAAGACAATTGTAATGGGATTAGATCCGGGATATAGAACAGGTTGTAAATTAGTTGTAGTATCTGAAGTAGGAGAGCTTTTATATGATACTGTAATTTATCCTGCAAAACCTCGTGAAGATATTATGGGTTCTAAAAAAATAATGAAAGAATTAATAGAAAAATATAATATTGAATTAATTACTATTGGTAATGGTACTGCATCCAGAGAAACTGAATCCGTAGTATCAGAAATGCTATCAGAAGAAGATTTTGGTAGAAAGATTTACTATACAATAGTAAATGAATCAGGAGCATCTATATATTCAGCTTCTAAAGTTGGTATTGAGGAATTCCCTGATAAAGACGTTACAGTAAGAGGGGCTGTATCAATAGCTAGAAGAGTTCAAGATCCATTGGCAGAGCTAGTAAAAATCGAACCAAAGCATATAGGTGTAGGACAATATCAACACGATGTTAATCAAAACAAATTGACAGAGACTTTAGAAAATGTTGTTGAAGATTGTGTAAATACAGTGGGGGTTAATTTAAATACGGCTTCTCCATCTTTATTAGCATATGTATCTGGAATTAGTTCAAGTGTTTCTAAAAATATAATAGATTACAAATTAGAAAATGGAGAATTTAAATCAAGAGAAGAATTGAAGAAGGTGAAAGGATTAGGTCCTAAGACATTTGTACAGGCTGCAGGCTTTTTAAGGATTCCAGAAAGTGATAATCCCTTAGATAATACTGCGGTTCATCCAGAATCTTATGAAGTTGCTGAAAAAATAATGGATATGGATTTAGATAATATAGATATTGAATTAGTTTCTAATGAGCTTGGAGTAGGTGAATTAACATTATTAGATATAATTGAAGAGTTAAAGAAACCAGGAAGAGACCCGAGAGAAGATATGCCTAAGCCGATATTAAGATCAGATATCTTAAGTCTCGATGATTTAGAAGAAGGTCTAGTATTGACTGGTACAGTAAGAAATGTTGTTGACTTTGGAGCCTTCGTTGATATTGGGGTTAAACAAGATGGTTTAGTTCATATATCAGAAATTAGCGATAATTTTATAAAACATCCAAGTGATGTATTAAAAGTATCAGATATTGTAAAAGTAAAGATAATATCTGTAGATAAGAATAGAAATAAAATTGGATTAAGTATGAAGGGGGTTAAATAATGAAGATGGATAAATTTTATATGCCTACTTTAAAAGAAGATCCACAAGACGCGGAGATTGCGAGCCATAAACTTCTTTTAAGATCAGGTATGATAAGAAGATCAGCATCTGGCATTTATTCATATTTGCCATTAGGATATAGAGTGGTAAGAAAAATTGAAAATATAGTTAGAGAAGGAATGGATAGGTTTGGAGCTCAAGAAGTTCTTATGTCTGCTATACAACCATCAGAAATTTGGGAACAATCTGGAAGATGGGATCAGTTTGGCCCAGAAATGTTTAAATTAGTTGATAGAAATAATAGGGATTTTTGTTTGGGACCAACGGCTGAAGAATATTTCACAAATCTAGTCAAAGGTGAATTAAGATCATATAAACAATTACCTTTAAATATTTATCAAATTCAAACTAAGTATAGAGATGAAAAAAGACCTAGATTTGGAATCAATAGAGCTAGAGAATTTTTGATGAAGGATGCCTATACATTTGATAAAGATTTAGAGGGTTTAGAAGCTTCATATGAAAATATGTGGAAAGCATATGAATATATATTTGATAAAATTGGAATCGACTATATAATTGCTGAAGGTGATGCAGGAATAATGGGGACAGGTGTGTCCCATGAGTTTATTGCTATTTCAGAAACTGGAGAAGGTGTAATAGTTTATTCTAAAGATAGTGATTATGCTGCTACAGATGAAAAAGCAGCTGTTAAAATCAATATAGAAGAAAAAGAAGATGAATTAGAAATGGAAAAAATTCATACACCGAATATTAAAACTATTGAAGAATTGTCAAATCATTTAGGAGTTGAACAATCAAAATTAGTTAAAGCGATAGCTCTTAAATCTGATGAAGAATATTTTATAGTATTAATTCCTGGAGATAGAGAATTAAATATGAATAAGTTCTTATCATTTGTAAAGATTTCTGAAAATGAAATATCAATGATGAATGATGAAGAGATACAAAGATTTACAAATGCGGATGCTGGATTTACAGGACCAATTAATTTGGATAAAAATATTAGATTAATTGTGGATTCAAGAGTTACACAAATGTCAAATTTCTTTACAGGAGCTAATGAAACAGACTATCATTTTAAAAATGTAAATTATGGAAGAGACTTCGAAGGTGAAGTCGCTGAAGATTTATTAATGATAGAAGAAGGCGACAAAGGTCCTAATGGAGAAGATTTAATATTTGCTAGAGGTATAGAAGTGGGGAATATTTTCCAATTAGGAACAAAGTATTCAGAATCATTAGATGCTAAGTTCTTAGATGAAAATGGCGAAGAACAGTATTTTGTAATGGGTTCATATGGAATTGGTGTGACAAGAACGGTTACAGCAGTAATTGAACAAAACTATGACGAAGATGGTATAATCTGGCCAGAATCTATTGCTCCTTATCAAGTAATTATAACAGTGATTAAGGTTGGAGATGAAGAACAGGATGCTTTAGCTGAAGAAATATATAATAAACTTTTAGATAAAGGAGTAGAAGTTTTATTAGATAATAGAAAAGAAAGACCGGGAGTAAAGTTCAAAGATAGAGATTTAATAGGTATTCCACATAGAATTACCGTAGGTAGAGATGCGAAAGATAGAATAGTAGAATATTCAACCAGAAGAGAAAAAGAAAATAGAAATATCAATGTCGATGAAATAATTTCAAAATTTTAATAAATTACAAAATAGTTACTATAAAAAATATTTCGATGATGAATTCCCTTGTATACCCTGAAAATACAAGGGAATTTTATATTTGTTGTATGTCCAAGATTGTATGTGAAAAAATATCAAAAAGAATAGATATTTGGAAAGAATCGTATGAATATGTAAAAAAAAGAGTTTTATTCTTTATTATTGTATTAATATGCAAGATGTAAAAACTTACCTTAAAGTGCAAAAACAAGGTAGATACTGTTGAAACATGTATTATTCGTAAATGAAAAAACTTGCATTTTAAATAAAAACATAATTAAATCAAAATTTCATTTGAAAATATTCAAATAAATCCATAAATAAAAATAAATGCTTGACATCTGTTTTTTATTTTCATATAATCGCAACAACATAGAAACTCGAGATGGAGTCTCTAAATATATAGGAGGATATTATGAACTCAAAAAGAATATTGGCACTGCTATTAGCAGTATTAATGGTTTTTTTAGTCGCATGTGGTGGACCAACAAACACTGGTAAAGAAACACAAGGCGAACAACCAGGTGGCACAGAGAGCGAAACCCAAGAAACAGGGGAAGCTATAGAAGAGAGAGAAATAACAGTAGCAGGGGATAACTCCCTAGCATCCATGGATTATCTAACAACATCAAGAAATCCAGACCATACATGGAATGCTAACTTTGTAGAAACATTAGTTGAATACAATAATATTGGTAAACTAGTAGGATCATTAGCAGAATCTTGGGAAGTTAGTGAAGATGGATTGGAATGGACATTCAAATTAAGACCAGGAGTTAAGTGGGTAACATATACTCAAGAAGAATACGATGAAGTGAAAGCAGAAGACTTTGTAACAGGTCTAAGACATGCTGCAGAATTTAATTCAAACACAGCATCGCTAGTAACTGGTGTTATTAAAGGATTTGAAGAATATATGTCATCAGACTTTTCTGATGAAGCTTGGGCAAATGTAGGTATTGAAGCTGTTGATGAATTAACAGTAAAATACACACTATTAAACCCAACACCATACTTTGGTGATATCGCATCATATTCAGTATTGATGCCTGTTAACAGAGAATTCTTAGAAAGTAAAGGAGCTGGATGTCAAATTGGTAGTCCAGAATCAACAAACTGTACTTTTGGATCATTAAATCCAGATTCAATTTTATATAATGGTGCATTTACACTACAATCAATCGATGAAAAATCACAAATTGTAATGATCAAGAATCAAAAATTCTATGACGCAAACAATGTTCAAATTTCAAAATATACAGAAGTATATGATGATGGTTCAGATCCATACTCAATCAAAAAAGGTTTTGAAAATGGAACATATACACAAATGGCATTAAGACCAACTTGGAGTGATTACGAACAGATTAAAGAACAATATAAAGATAACTTAAGAACATCACTTCCAAATGCAACAGTATTTGGACTATTATTCAACTATAATAGACAAGTATTCGATAACACAGAATATGCACAAGACGAAACATTAAGACAAAACACAAGAAAAGCTATGCTAAATGAAAACTTTAGAAAAGCTTTAAGAGCATCATGGGATGTTCAAAAATACTTAGAAGTTGGAGCACCAACAGATGTTGCAAAAGCTACATTAAGAAATATTAACAACTTCCCAGGAGCAGGACATGACTCAACAGGAAGAGATTATCACCAAATAGTTAATGATGTATATAATAAACATACAGGCGAAAATGTAAACTTGCAAGACGGTGAACAACCATTCTTAAGCAAAGAAAAAGCATTAGAATATATTGAAAAAGCTAAGGCTGAAGGAATAGAATTCCCAGTACATTTAGATGTATTAGTAATTGAAACAAGTGATGTAGCTACAAAAAGAGCTGCTTCAATGAAGCAATCAATTTCAGATAATACTGATGGTCAAATTATAGTTGAACTAGTATTAAGACCTGAAGATACTGTAAGAGCAATTGCATTTGGTAACGAAGATGCTTCACAATCAGATTTTGATATTTCAACATTCGCAGGATGGGGACCAGACTATAACGATCCATTATCATTTGCTGAGACATTCTCACCAAATATAGGAACATATATGACATCATTAGGTCTAGGTAGATTAGATGGTGCAGGTAACCCTGAAAATCCTGAATTAAAAGAACAATTAGGATTTAACGAATATGAAAAATTACTAAATGAAGCAAGAAACATTTTTGATGATCACGATAAGAGATTAGAAAAATTTGCTGAATTAGATTCATTACTATTAGAAAAGGCATTATTCGTACCAACAATGATGCAAACAAGATTCCAATTAGTTACAAAACAAATTCCATTCAACATGGCATATTCAGAAGTTGGATTATCAAACAATAAATTCAAGAATTTAAGAATTGGTGATGAAATATTAACAACAGAAGAATATGAAAAATTAAAAGCTGAATGGGAACAAAAAGTTCAAGATTTAGCAAAAGAACAAGCTAATTAATAGGCTTAATATTCAGTCATAAGAATAAAATTAGAGGTTGATTTAATTACTCAACCTCTAATTTCTTTTCTAAAACGTGTCGTGGATATATAGGCTTAAAGCTATTGAATTTGAGAGCTAAAAATTTGATTAATAATAGCGATTATTATATAATAAATCTTATATAATTACTCAAAAAGTTTTAGAGGAGAGGAGAGTTAATTATGGCAAAGTATTATTTTTGGAGAATTGTAAAATCTATTATATCCATATTTATTGTAGTAGCAATAGTTATAGCTATGGTGTTTACAATGATTCCAAAAGATAGAATATTCAAAGAAGATACAACCTATAATAAATTACTAGGTAATGAAAAATTAAATTATAAGTATAATATGTTAATGGATTTGGGTTATTTGGATTATAAGAGTATTGGACAAATGTGTGCAGCAGAAGAAGCCGGATCTGACTGCGTTGTTAATGATAGTGAAACCCAAAAAGAGATATTAGCAAAATTTGAATCAAAAGGATATGAAATTATGACATTCCAAAGCGCTGGAGCCAGACAAGGAGAGCATTTTGGGATAAAAGAATATAACGTAATTGAATTAGTATCAAAGTACTTTAGTAATATGTTTGTAATTGATAGACCTGGAAAGGTTCAAGATCCTAATAATAAAGCATTAGATGAAAATAGAGGATACTATATTGGTAAAGACCATAATGGAGTTCCTGCATTAATGTGTACAGGATGTGAATACAAATATCAAATATATTTTGATGGTAAATTCCCATTTATACACAATAATATATTTGGATTGAACTTTGGTACATCATTCCCTGCTAGAAAAGGTACACCAGTTCTAGAGGTTATATCATCAGGACAAGGTAATACTGTAGAGAGAGATATTGTATATCCTACAGGTTATGAAGGTAGAGGTGCTGAGAATCTACATTCACTAAAGTACAAAGAAAAATTAACAAGAATTGAAGAAAGAAAATACCCAGACAACTATGCTGATGCAAGATTAAATTATGATGCTCCATCAATGATAGGTATATCATATATATTTGGAATTTTATCAGTTATATTTGCTTATATGATAGGTATACCTGCAGGGGTAATAATGGCTAGAAACAAAGGTAAATTTGCGGATAAAGCTGGTATAGTATATATTAACTTATTAGTTGCGCTGCCATCATTAGCTTTCATATATATAATGAAATATATAGGTAACTATTTCTCATTACCAGACAAGTTCCCTCATTTAGGACCTGGTAATATTAAATCCTATATTTTACCATTATTAATTTTAACAATCATGTCCACTCCAGGTCTAATGACATGGGTAAGAAGATATATGATAGACCAACAATCTGCAGATTATGTAAAGTTTGCTAGAGCAAAAGGTTTATCTAGATCAGAGATTTCAAGAAATCATATATTAAAAAATGCAATTATACCAATAGTTAATGGTATTCCAGGATCAATTATATTGGCAATATCTGGTGCTGTTATAACAGAAGCTGTATTTGCTATTCCTGGTATGGGTAAAATGCTACCAGATGCTATTAATGGGTTGAACAATAATATGGTAATTGCTTTAACATTTATTTTTACAACATTATCAATATTATCTGTTCTACTAGGGGATATTTTAATGACCATAGTAGACCCAAGAATATCTCTTAACGCTAAGAAGGGAGATTTATAATGAATGAAGAAAACTTAATAAAACAAGATATTGAATTACAAAAAATCGATAAAGATTTATTTCAATTTGTTGAAGTTGATGATAGAAAATCTGAAGTAATCGAAACTCCAGAATACTCATACTGGGGTTCAGTTTTCAAAAAATTCTTCTCATCAAAGGTAGCAATATTCATGTTAACTATATTGATATTAGTATTAGCGATGTCATTTATACATCCATTAATATCAGGATATGATCACTTGGATCAGCAACATATCAATGATCATTCTAAAAGGTTTTTAAAGCCTAGTTTAGAAAATCCATTTGGTACTGACTCAGTTGGTAGACCAGTATTTGATATGGTTTGGGCGGGAGCTCGTACTTCACTAATGATATCATTTACTACTACATTTATTACAATTACACTAGGACTAATAGTTGGGACTATATGGGGATTTAATAAAAAATTAGACTTTTATTTAATGGATATTTACAATATTATTTCTAATATTCCATATCTACTAATAGTAATCCTATTATCCTATACATTGGGTCCAGGTGTATGGCAGTTAATATTTGCTCTATCGGTAACATCATGGTTTGGATTCGCATATTTTATGAGAGTTCAAGTATTAATTATTCGTGATAGAGAATACAATATGGCGTCTAGAGTTTTAGGCTCAAGCACACTAAAGATAATTAAGAATAATATACTTCCACAGTTAATATCAGTATTGGTAACTTCAATAGCATCAAGATTACCAGCTTATGTATCCACAGAAGTATTCCTTGGATTCATAGGACTTGGTTTAAGTGAAAAAGAAGCTTCACTAGGAAGAACGATTCAGAACCATGCGCAGTACATGACATCAGAACCATATCTATTCTTAATACCTGTTACTATAATTGCGATAATTTCAGTTTCACTTTATATCGTAGGACAAACATTAGCAGATGCTTCAGATCCAAGAAACCACGAAATTTAGAAAGGGGATTTTATGGAAATTAATAAAAATATAATACTTTCTGTAAAAGACCTAGAAGTTAAATTTGGGGTTAGAGACAGAGAGTTAACAGCAATTAGAAATATAACACTAGACTTTCCTGAAGGTGAAGTAGTAGCTTTAGTAGGGGAATCTGGTTCAGGGAAATCAGTATTTACAAAGACATTTACAGGAATGTTAGATGATAATGGTAGAATTACTAATGGTGAAATTTGGTTTGAGGGAAAAAATTTAGTTGAGTTCGAAGGTGATAAAGATTGGCTTAATATTAGAGGTAAGAAAATTGCTACAGTTTTCCAAGATCCAATGACATCTTTAAATCCGGTGAGAACTATAGGATATCAAATTTCAGAGGTAATTATTAAGCATCAAGGAAAATCAAAATCAGAAGCTAAAGAATTAGCAATTGATTTAATGGAAAAAGTTGGTATACCAGATGCTAAGAAAAGATTCGATGAATACCCATTCATGTATTCTGGTGGTATGAGACAGAGAATCGTTATCGCTATAGCTTTAGCATGTAGACCAAAGATATTAATTTGTGACGAACCAACTACTGCTCTTGATGTTACAATACAAGCACAAATAATTGAATTAATCCGAGAATTATCTATAGAATATGAATTCACAACAATCTATATTACTCACGATTTAGGTGTAGTAGCAAAAGTTGCAGATACAGTAGCTGTAATGTACGCTGGTCAAGTTGTTGAATATGGTACAGCGGAAGAGGTGTTTTATGATCCAAGACATCCATATACTTGGGGATTATTATCTTCATTACCACAATTAGAAGAAGAAGGAAAAGATTTATTTGCAATAAAAGGTACACCACCAAGTTTATTTACTCCAATTAAAGGGGATGCATTTGCTCCAAGAAGTAATTATGCTATGAAAATAGACTTTGAGCTGGAACCACCAATGTTTAAAGTATCTGATACTCATTATGCAAAGACATGGTTATTGCATCCAGATGCTCCAAAGGTAGAAAAACCTGAGACAATCAAGAATTTACATGAAAAAATGTTAAAGGCGACTTCTAAAGGAGGTGCTTATGCAAGAAAATAATCGTGAAGTGCTAGTAGATGTTAAAGATTTAGAAGTTACCTTTACAAATGGTAAAAGAAAATTCGTAGCAGTTAAAGGGGTTGATTTTCAAATCCACAGAGGAGAGACTTTATCTTTAGTAGGTGAATCTGGTTCAGGAAAAACAACAATCGCTAGAGCGATAGTTAGACTGAATAAGACATCAAAGGGAGATATTATCTTTAAGGGCAAGAAGATAAATGGGGATTTATCAAAATCTGAATCAAGAGAATTAAAGAGACAGATACAAATGATTTTCCAAGATCCAGCTGCATCTCTAAATGAGAGAGCTACAGTTGATTATTGTGTTGCTGAAGGTTTAGATAATTTCAAATTATATAAAGACGCAGAAGATAGACAAGCAAAAGTTAATGCGGCCTTAGATTCTGTTGGACTATTACCAGAACACAAATCAAGATATCCACACGAGTTCTCAGGTGGACAGAGACAAAGAATTGGTATTGCTAGAGCGATAATAATGGAACCTGAATTGATTGTAGCGGATGAGCCTACATCAGCATTAGACGTTTCAATTCGTGCTCAGGTTCTAAATCTACTTAATAAGTTCAAGAGAGAAAATAATTTAACTTATTTATTCATAGCTCATGACTTATCAGTAGTTAGATATTTCTCCGATAGAATTGCAGTTATAACTGAAGGTAGAATAGTAGAAGTTGCAAAGACAGAAGATTTATTTGCAAATCCATTGCATCCATATACTAAATCATTACTACAATCAGTTCCAATTCCTGACCCAAAAATTGAAAAGGAAAAAGAATTAATTATATATGATGCTTCAGTAGCAGGCGAAGTTACAGAAAATCATAAGTTAAGAGAAATTTATCCAGAACATTTTGTATTTTGTACAGAAGATGAAATAGAAATGTATAAAAGTCAAGTAGTTCATAAATAATAAAATTAATATTTGTTACAAATAACGAGGATACATAAAATGTATCCTTTTTTATATTTAAATATATATCAAAATGTATATAACAAATGAATGAGTTTACACAAATTAGAACTATTAAATTTATTTAATAATTTACAACAAAATTACAAAAAAATTTGCAATTTTATATAGTTTGGTATAAAATAGCTACATAAGTTACAAAATCATTACTAATGTAACAATTTTATATTAAGAAGGGATGAAATTTTAATGAAAAATTCGAAGTTAAAATTTGGAGTTAAAACAGTTGCAGCAACAGTTTTGACATTAACTCTGTTTACAGGATTAGCTTCAGCGAAAGAAAGATTTACATTAGATAAAAATGTAGATATTCACTTGAATGCTTATGATGCTAAGACAGGCAGAAATAGTATTGGTAAATATTCAGCAGGTGAGTATTATATTTATAGAGAATTTAATGGTGCTATAAATATTTCAAAAAACGAAAAACTTCCAGGGGCTTGGATATATAAAGAAGAAAAAGTAGAAGAAAATTCTGATAAGGAAGAAAAGAAAACTCAAGAAAATTCAATAGTTAAGGTGAGTGATAATGAGGTAGAATTAACAGACAGTGTTAAAATTTACATGACTGCAAATAATTCTTTAACAGGAAGAAATCCTGTTGGAACTTATTCTGAAGGAAAGTACAAAATCTTTTATAAAGTAGATGGTGCAATTAACATTACTAAAAAAGAAGGTGTTCCAGGTGGTTGGATTTCAATTGAGCAAAATGAACAAGAAACTGAAATTTCTGAAACTATAATTGAAGATAATGAACCAAGCTATGAATCAGTTGAAGATAGAGCGGAAGAACAAGTAGAAGAAGTTGAAGACTATGAAGAAGAGTACGTAGAAGAATCAACACCAAGCTATTCAGGATTAAAAGAGCAAATTGTTGCAACAGCAAGATCCTATGTAGGTTACTCATATTCATGGGCGAGTGCTAGTCCAAGTACAGGATTTGACTGTTCAGGATTAGTTAAGTATGTATATGGTTCATCCGGTATATATCTACCACATTCATCAAGTGCACAAAGTGGCAATGGATATTATATATCAGCAGATGAATTACAAGCTGGAGATTTATTATTCTTTGGAAGCTCATCATATATATCACATGTTGGAATATATTCAGGAGAAGGAACAGTAATCCATGCTCTAAATGAAAGTACAGGAGTTGTTGAAGACAGCTTATGGAGTGGATGGAACGCGTCAAACTTCTTATTCGCTAAAAGAATTATTGACTAATAAATTAAAATAAACGAGGATTAGATGAAAAATCTAATCCTTTTTTTATATTTAAATATAATATATAATGTATTTACAAGATAAAGATATAAAGGAGAAAATATGTCAGAAAATATACTATATGATAAATTAAAATCTGTGTATGAAGATTTGAGAAGAAAGATAGATTTTAAACCTGAATTAGCAATTACATTGGGATCAGGACTAGGAAGATTAGCAGATATAGTAGAGATTGAAGAGGAAATATCATATCAGGATATAGAAGGTTTCCCGGTATCAACTGCACCTGGTCATAAAGGAAGATTCGTATTTGCACATATACATGGAGTTCCTACTGTGATAATGCAAGGTAGAGTTCATAGATATGAAGGATATAGTGCTGCTGATACAGTTTTACCTACAAGATTAATGGGAATGATGGGAGCTAAGACTCTAATAGTAACAAATGCATGCGGTGGAGTAAACAAGGATTTTAGAATAGGAGATCTTATGATAATAAGAGATCATATAGCTCAATTTGTTGAATCACCATTAATAGGACCTAATATAAATCAATTAGGTGTTAGATTCCCAGATATGACCGAAGTTTATAATAAAGAACTAAGCGATAGAATTGAAAAAATAGCTAAAGAAAAGAATTTATCTGTTAAAAATGGTGTTTATTGCCAATTCTCAGGTCCAGCGTATGAAACAGCAGCGGAAGTAAAGATGGCTGGTATTTTAGGAGCTGATGCTGTTGGTATGTCGACTGCAATTGAGGCTATGGCTGCTAGACATATGGGTATGAATGTTTGTGGAATTTCTCTGATAACAAATTTAGCAACAGGAATTTCAGAAGTTGAACTTTCAGAACAAGAAGTAATTGATGAAGGAGAAAAAGCTTCAGAATACTTCATTGATTTAGTACTTGACTTTATTAAAACATTAAAATAAGGAGAAGCCTCATGTATGAGGCTTTTTTTATGAGGGAAAAATTATGTATTTAAATATTAAACAAAAACTTGCAGTTGAGACTATTGAGGGGCCTGTGCTAATAATTTCTGGTCCAGGAACTGGAAAGACTTTTACATTAGTCGAAAGAGTTATTCACATGGTAGGAGATTTGGGTATAGATCCGTCTAGAATTATGATTACTACTTTTACAAATAAGGCGGCCGATGAATTATTAGATAGATTATCCCTTAAATTCCAAGAAAAGAATTTGAATAAAGATATAAATGATATGAAATTAGGTAATTTTCATTCAATAGCAAGGAATATAATTGATGAATATATAGACTACACTCATTTAAAAAGAGGATATATTAATATAGACAATGTAGAGCAATCATATATTATAAATAAATACAAAAGTGAATTTAGAAAAATTCCTAATTACTCAAAATATATTAAACAAGACTATGAGATTAAAAATATAATTCAAATCATTCATAAGATATATGAGGATGGGATTATATACAATTCTGAAGAAACAAATGAAGATTATATATTTTTCTTTAATGTATTGAAGACATATGAAAAAATTCTATCATATTATAATATATTAGATTTTTCTGGCATTTTGTATTATTCATATAAATTAATTTTAGAAAATGAAGATATTAGAAAAAAATTACAAAGTCAGATTGATTATATCATGGTTGATGAATATCAAGATACAAATATAGTGCAAGAAAAAATTCTTGAACTTTTACTTAATGAGAAGAAAAACATTTGTGTCGTAGGAGATGACGATCAAGCACTATATAGATTTAGAGGAGCTTCAGTTAAAAACATTTTAACATTTCCAGAAAGATATGAAGGGACTACTATAATTAAACTCGATCAAAATTTTAGATCCGATGATAGTATTATAAGCTTTTATAGAGAATATCTAAATAATTTAATAAAAGAAAATCCTGAATTAGAAAAATATAGATATGAAAAATTATTATTTTCAGATAGATTATCAGATATGGATCTGTCTCTTATACACATCTGACGCTGCCGACGACTCCT
>CAMXYZ010000016.1 GCA_947253305.1 uncultured Helcococcus sp. | reverse complement strand
ATAAAGCATAATTTTGAAATACTAATCCAATCCCCCTATCTTTTGGATGTAAATCTTTTACAGATTGTCCTTCAAATAAAATATCACCTTCAGTAGGATCTAATAAACCTGAGATTAAATTTAGTATTGTAGATTTTCCACATCCACTAGGACCTAGTAGACAAACTAAATCACCTTCCTCAATTTCTAAATTAATATCTTTAAGCGCTTCGAAGCCATTGTCAAAAACTTTCCTTAAATTTTTGATTTCAATCATACCCTCACCTCTCTTATTTTTGTAGTATCTTATCTTAAGTATACATTAATAGAATATATATATTCAAATTTTTATTACTGATAACGATATCTTATAAATTTGATGTAATTATATTTTAGCTTATTTATATTTATATTCAAATCATTATTTAATTTATATATTTCGAGTTTTAAGTTATAATAAAGATATAATCAATCCATTTTATAAAAAGGAGGAAAAATTGAAGAAGTTTTTACCAATTGTACTAGGTACAAATATTAATAGTTATCAATTAGCAAGAAGTATATATGAAGAATATGGTGTAAATCCTGTGATTTGCGACCACGAAATTAAAACTCCATTCGTAAATTCTATATATAATAATTTATTTATAGAAAAAGATATTAAAGTAAACAATACTGCTTTTATTGATATATTAAATAAAATTCATAGTTATAATAAAGAAAGTTTTGATAAATTCATTGTTTTCGCTCCACATGAATCATATTTAAATATATTATGTAAAAACAAAGATAAATTAGATTTTGAAATCGTTACACCATATAAGCAATTAGGTGATGATTTTACGAATAAAGATAATTTTTATGAACTCTTAGACAAATTAAATTATAAATATCCTAAAAGCATAAAAGTATCAGATAAAAATTTTAATCTTAATGAATTTCATGATGACTTATTTATAAGACCTATGGATATGAGTAAGTACATTAAAATAAATTTTGAAGGAAAAGAAAATTCCTATCGTATAGATTCAAAAGATAAAGCCATCGAGATAATTAATAAGATTATTGATAATTCTTATGATGGTCAAATATTAGTTCAAGAATATATTGCAGGTAAAGATGGAAATCAATTTTCAATAAATGGATACAGATCTTCTAATTTAAAAATATATATGGTTCAATCTAGATCAATACTAACTGATGACCTTGGTAATCCTATGGTACAAATAGATAGCGATATTCCTGAATTATATAATATATCAAAAAATATTATTGAGAAAATGGATTATACTGGATACTTTAATATAGATTATAAGATTTCTGATTATGATGGAAATATTTATATAACAGCTATAAATACGAGACTCGGAAATACATTTTATTATTCTAATTTAGCTGGAATTAATCTAATTAAATTAGCTATAGACGATTTAATACTTAATGATAAGATAGAAGATAATTTTACAAAGAAAAGATTTGGTATTAATTTATTCAAAGACGAATTAACAAATCATTTTATAACTTCCGGACTATTCTTAGAATACAAAGATAATGAAAGAGCAAAGAATACTATCAATCTTTTATATGATGATAAAGATTTGGAGCACGAGAGATATAATATCATTAATTCATATGTAGAAGATGAACTTAATAAAAGAAAAAAATCGATTGGAAATTAATTCCAATCGATTTTAATTTATTTTATTCTTATTTTAAGTTAAAGAATGCATCTCTTCCTAAGAATTGTGCTGTATCAAATAGTTCATCTTCTATTCTTAATAGTTGATTATATTTTGCTACTCTATCTGTTCTTGATGGAGCACCAGTCTTAATTTGACCAGCATTTAATGCTACAGCTAAGTCAGCAATGAATGTATCTTCTGTTTCACCTGATCTATGTGAAATTACGGATGTGTACCCTGCTCTTGTTGCCATTAAAACTGCATCTAATGTTTCTGTAACTGTACCGATTTGGTTAACTTTAATTAAGATTGAGTTAGAAATATGATTATCAATACCTTTTGCTAATCTTTCTGTGTTTGTTACGAATAAGTCGTCACCAACTAATTGTACTTTCTTACCTAATCTTTCTGTTAATAATTTCCAACCATCCCAGTCATCTTCATCAAGACCGTCTTCGATTGAAATGATAGGATATTTGTTGATTAATTCTTCATACCAATCTACCATTTCTTCTCTAGTTCTTATAACACCTTCACCTTTAAAGTTATATTTTCCATCTTCATGCATTTCTGTTGAAGCAACGTCTAAAGCGATCATTACATCTTCACCTGGTTTATATCCAGCTTTTTCAATAGCTTCTACAATTGTACTTAAAGCTTCTTCGTTTGATGATAAGTTTGGAGCAAATCCACCTTCGTCACCAACACCAGTATTTAATCCTTTACCACTTAAAACTGATTTTAAGTTATGGAAAATTTCAGAACCCATTTGTAAAGCATGTTCAAATGATTCCGCACCAACTGGCATTACCATAAATTCTTGAATGTCTACGTTATTATCAGCATGTTCCCCACCATTTAAAATATTCATCATTGGTAATGGTAATTGTTTTGCATTAACTCCACCAATGTAATTATATAATGGAACACCTAATTCATCTGCTGCTGCTCTTGCAACGGCCATTGATACACCTAAGATAGCATTAGCACCTAATCTTGCTTTATTATGTGTGCCATCTAATTCGATCATTAAATTATCGATACCAACTTGATCAAATACATCTAAACCGATAATTTCATCTGCGATTTCTTCATTTACATTTTCAACAGCTTGTAATACTGATTTTCCTAAATAGTATTCTTTGTCACCATCTCTTAATTCAACAGCTTCAAATTGTCCTGTTGATGCTCCTGAAGGAACGATAGCTCTACCAAATCCACCTAAGTCAGTAAACACTTCTACTTCAACGGTTGGATTTCCTCTTGAATCCAACACTTGTCTTGCATATACATCTGTAATATAACCCATAAAATTACCTCCCGTAATTATTAATTTTTGATTATTAATGATTCGCCTGTCATTTCTTCAGGCTTTTCAATACCCATTATATCTAATAATGTTGGTGCTAAATCTGCTAATCTACCACCTTCTCTTAGTTTAACATTTTTATTATCATTTGTCACATAAATAACTGGAACTATATTGGTAGTATGTGCTGTATATGGTTTTCCTGTTTCAAAATCTATTTCTTGTTCAGCATTACCATGATCAGCTGTTATGATAAATTCATAACCGTGTTTTAATCCAGCTTCAATTAATCTACCAACACATTCGTCTACAGTCTCTACAGCCTTAACAACAGCAGGAATAACTCCAGTGTGACCCACCATATCTGGATTAGCGAAGTTAAGAATTATTGCTGAAGGTTCTTCACTTTCAATTCTAGCTATAGCTTTTTCAGTTAATTCATATGCAGACATCTCTGGTTGTAAATCATATGTTGCGACCTTTGGTGAAGCTACTAAAATTCTTTCTTCACCTTCTAATGGAGGTTCAACACCACCATTAAAGAAGAATGTTACATGAGCATATTTTTCAGTTTCAGCCATTCGTAATTGTTTTAATCCGGCTCTTGAAACCACATCACCAAATGTATTTACAATATTTTTTGGTGGATATGCTATTTCAACATTTTCTATAGTTTTATCATATGTTGTCATACATACATAGAAATTGTGAACTCTCTTTTGTCTTTCAAAACCATCAAATTTTTCGTCAACTAGTGCTCTAGTTAATTGTCTTGCTCTATCTGGTCTAAAGTTAAAGAATATTATACTATCGCCATCATTTACTGTCGCAACTGGTTCATTATTTTCGTCTACAATAACTGTTGGAACCATGAATTCATCGGTTGTATTTTTTTCTTGTGTAGATTTATCATATTCTTCTTGAATAGATTTTATAGGATCTTGAACTCTCTTACCTTCACCTAATGTGATAGCATTATATGCTTTTTCAGTTCTATCCCATCTCTTATCTCTATCCATAGCATAATATCTACCAATTACAGTAGCAATTTTTCCATAACCAATTTCATCGATTTTGTCCTGTAAATCTTTAATATCATTTACACCTGATGTTGGAGATACATCTCTACCATCTAGTATTGCATGGACATAAACTTTCTTTAAATCATGTCTCTTCGCTAACTCAAGCAATGCATATAGATGTGTTAAATGAGAGTGTACACCACCATATGAAGCTAGCCCAATTAAGTGTAGAGCCTTATTTTTTTCTTTTGCTTCTGTTATTGCTTTAATTAATTTTTCATTTTCGAAAAATAGACCTTCTTCAATTTCCTTTGATATTAAAGTTAAGTCTTGATATATAATTCTTCCCGCTCCAATATTCAAATGACCAACTTCTGAGTTACCCATTTGACCTTCTGGTAGACCGACATTAAGTCCACTAGCGGTAATAGTTGTATTTGGATAAATTTTTAGATTTTTATCATAGACAGGCGTATTCGCTAATTTTACAGCATTACCAGGGTAATCTTTTCCGATTCCCCAACCGTCCATAATAATTAACATTGCTTTCTTATTCATCGAACACCTTCTTTTAATAATTTACTAAATCTGAATAACTCTCAGATTCTAGACTTGCTCCACCAACTAAAGCACCATCAATATTTTCTTTAGACATAATCTCTTTAACATTATCTGGTTTTACAGAACCACCGTATTGAATCTTTACTTTATCACCTGCTTCTTTATCAAATTCTTCGACAATGATTTCTCTTATATAAGCACACATTTCTTCTGCATCATCTGCTGAAGCTGTTTTACCAGTTCCAATAGCCCAAATTGGCTCGTATGCTACTACTATATTTTCAAAATCTTTTGAGCTTAATCCTTCAAAATCAGCAATAATTTGTCTTTTTACTTTAGATTTAGCCTCACCATTTTCTCTTTCTTCTAGTGTTTCTCCAACACATAGTATAGGTATAAGACCATTTTTTAACATAGACTTAACTTTTTTATTAACTAGTTCATCAGTTTCTGAAAAATATTCTCTTCTTTCTGAGTGACCTAATATTACATACTTTACTCCTAAATCTTTAAGGAATAATGGTGAAATTTCTCCTGTAAAAGCACCTGAATCTTCGTAATGAGCATTTTGTGCACCGATTTCAATATTTGTATCTTTCAACATTTCTGCTGAAAGAGCTAAATTTGTAAATGGTGGGCAAACAACTGCTTCAACATCATTATTAAGATTTAATTCTTTTAACTCGCCCAAAAATTTCTTAGCTTCGGAATAGCTTTTATTCATTTTCCAGTTCCCTGCTATAATTGGTTTTCTCATTATAACTCCTATTTATTTATCTTCTACTGCATCAATTCCTGGCAGTACTTTTCCTTCTAATAATTCTAAACTTGCTCCACCACCGGTAGATACATGTGTTACTTGGTCTTTATAACCAGCTAATTCAATAGCTAAAGCAGAGTCTCCTCCACCGATAATTGTTGTAGCATTAGCTTCTGCTAGTGCTTTTGCAATTGCATATGTTCCTTTACTGAATGCTTCAAATTCAAATACACCCATTGGTCCATTCCATACAACAGTTTTTGCATCTTTTAATTTGTCAGCAAAGATTTCTCTTGTCTTTGGTCCAATATCTAATGACATTTGATCTTCTGGAATTTCATCTACAATTTCAACTTTTCCATTCGCATCAAATTCTGGTGTTACAACAAAATCAACAGGTAATAGTAATTCAACACCTTTTGCTTTTGCAGTATCCATTAATGATTTAGCTAATTCAATTTTGTCTTCTTCAAGTAGTGATGTACCAATTTCTTTACCTAGAGCTTTTAAGAATGTATAAGCCATTCCACCACCGATTAAAATTCTATCAACTTTTTCTAATAGATTTTCAATAACTCCAATTTTATCAGAAACTTTAGCACCACCTAATATTGCAACAAATGGTCTTTCTGGATCAGTTATTGCTTTGCCCATTATTTCTACTTCTTTTTGAACTAAGAAACCTAGAGCTGAAGGTAAAATCTTTGAAACACCAACATTAGATGCATGAGCTCTATGTGACGTACCAAATGCGTCATTTACATATAAATCAGCTAAAGAAGCCAATTCTTTTGCAAAGTTTTCTTCATTCTTTGTTTCTTCTTTTCTGTATCTTGTATTTTGTAATAAAGCAACTTCACCTTCTTTTAATTCTTCAACTGAAGCTTTTACAGAATCGTCTACTACAATATCTGAATCTAAGAATTTAACTTCTTGATCTAATAATTCAGCTAATCTCTTTGCAACTGGTTTTAATGAATAATCTGGATTAGGTTCACCTTTTGGTCTACCTAAATGACTCATTAAAATAACTTTCGCACCATTATCGATCAAATATTCAATTGTTGGTAATGCTGCTACAATTCTAGCATCATCAGCTATTTCTTCAGGATTTTCCTTTGAAAAAGGAACATTAAAGTCTACTCTTACTAATACTTTTTTGCCTCTTACATCGAGGTCTTTAACTGTTTTTTTCATTTGTCCTCCATAAAAATATAACCCAGTTTGTGAAAACCAGGCTATAATACTTTACTATTTTGAAGCTATCAATTGAGCTAAATCAACTACTCTTGTTGAGTAACCCCATTCGTTGTCATACCATGCAACAACTTTTGCTAAGTCGCCAATTGTATATGTTAGATGTGGATCAAATATTGATGATCTTTCATCACCAACGAAGTCTATTGATACTAATTCATCTTCTTCGTATCCTAAAATTCCCTTTAGTTCACCTTCAGAATATTTCTTGAATGCTGCATTAATTTCCTCAACGCTTGCTTCTCTGCTTAATTGTACAGTTAAGTCAACCATTGATACTGTTGGGGTTGGTACACGTACTGCAAACCCTGTTAATTTTCCTTTTACTTCAGGAATGATTAATGATACAGCTTTAGCTGCACCTGTTGTTGTTGGAACTTGTGATAATGCTGCTGCTCTTGCCCTTCTTATATCTTTATGTTTGTTATCATGAAGATTTTGATCAGATGTATAAGCATGTATTGTTGTCATTAATCCTTTTTCAATTCCGAATTCTTCTAATAATACTTTAACAACTGGAGCTAAACAGTTTGTTGTACATGACGCATTTGAAACTATTGTGTGTTTTTCTGGATCATATTCATGTTCATTAACACCTAATACAAATGTTTTGTCAGCATCATTTGCTGGAGCTGTTAAGATAACCTTCTTAGCACCTGCTGTAATATGTTTTGAACCACCTTCTTTAGAGTTGAAAGCACCTGTTGAGTCAATAACTAATTCGACACCTAATTCTTTCCAAGGTAAGTTTTCTGGATTTCTATCTGAAGTAAATACTACTTCTCTATCATCAAACTTAACACCTTTGTCTGTTAGTTCGATAGTACCTGAGAATTTTCCGTATAATGAATCATGTTTGAATAATTTTGCTGAAGTTTCTTTATTACCTGTATCGTTGATTGCTACAAGTTCTAGACCTTCTCTTTTTTGTTCTAAAATGATTCTTGCTACGTCTCTACCGATTCTACCAAAACCATTAATTGCTACTTTCATCTTACCTCCTAAAATTTTGGGCTATGCCCTAATTATTGTTCCTATAATAGTATAACTTATTGACAGTATTTTATCAATAATTATATAAATTTTTTATACAATATCTGTATAACAATTTTTATAATAATTGATAAACTATATCAAGGCTATCTAGTATAAGTTTATACCCTTTATTTTTAATTTATATTCAGAATTTAAAATAATTCTTATATTATTAATAATTTTATCTTTTTCTTTACTATTCTTAAGATTAATTATTCTTTTATAACCTATGGAATTAACATTAATTCTTTCTTCATCTATAAATATAAAGCCATCCATAAATCTAGACCCATATTCTATATCTTCCATTATTTCTAAATAGTTTAATTCTAAAGCATCGGGATTACTAATTTTATATTCCAATCTATTCCCATCTGATTGTTCATTTAGTTCAATGTTTAACTTATTATTTAATTTATTTGAAAAAATAGTATCTATATCTTCTTTAAAATTTAATAATCTTTCTTTTAATTCTAAAGATATTTTACCTTCCTTATTTGGAGCAATATTTAATAATAATACTGCACCTCTTCCTATAGATTTGAAATATATATTTTTTAATTCATCGAGTGATTTAATTTTTTCATTTGGGTGAGAAAACCAACCACTTGTAGTAGTTGTATCCGCTTCAGGCACGCTCCAAATATATTCTTCATTATGTCCTACTGAAGATCTAAATTCTTCGTTATAATCAATAGATATATCTTCCTTTATTCTTAATCTTGGAGCATTTTCTTCGGGCGCATATCCCATTTCATTTCCTAGCCAATGTATTCCACCTTTTGAACCAACACCAAAAATTATAATATCTGGATTATATGTTTTTACAATCTCAATCCATCTATCAAAATTATATTCTTGATCTACAAAATCAGGATCTTTCGCTCCATCAAACCACCATTCTACAAATTTCCCATTATTTCCATATCCAGGATTAGAACAGATTTCAATAAGTTGATTTTGATAAAATTCATTATAGGCTTTTCCTTTGCCATATGATGGTTCATGTGCATCCCATGGCGAAAGATAAAGACCCATATCCATATCATATTTAGTACATGCTCTGGATAATTCTTTTAAGAAATCTTTTCCATATTCTGTATTCATAATATTATGATTTGTATATTTCGTATTAAACATACAAAATCCATCATGATGTTTTGCTGTAAAAACAATTCTTTTAACACCTAAATCTTTAACGAATTTTACATATCCATCATAATCAAATTCTTTTAATTTAAAATCAGATAAATTCTCTCGTCCATTTCCCCATTCTACTTCCGTAAAAGTATTCATTCCGAAATGCATAAAACAAGCCATCTCTTCATTATGATATTTTATTTGAGATTGATTAGGTATCGGGCCTTTATATTCGCTCATAATATCTCCAATTATTCTAAGTTTTCTATATATCTTTGAGCTTCTATAGCTGCGACCGCACCATCAGATGCTGCTGTAATAACCTGTCTAACTCTCTTAGTTCTTACATCGCCTGCTGCAAATATCCCTGGTACATTTGTCTTAGTATCTTCCGAAGCCTTTATATATCCTCTCTCTAATTCTACTAAATCTTTTACTAATTCAGTATTTGGTATATATCCTATAAACACAAAGAATCCGAATGCTGGTTCTCCTTCTTTAATTTGAACTAATTCTCTTTCACCAGTTTTATTGTTTTCAAGAACTAATTCTTCAAGAAATGCTCCACCACCAACTTCTTTAACCTCAGTATTATATTTGATTTCAATTTTTTCATTATTAAAAGCTTTTTCTTTAATAATATTTGCTGCTGTTAATTCATCACCTCTTGCAAGTATAATTACTCTTTTACCAAATTTAGTTAAAAATATAGCTTCTTCTACGGCAGCATCGCCAGCACCTACAACATATATATCTGCACCTTGGAAAAACGCTCCATCACATGTTGCACAATATGCCACTCCTTTACCAGTATATTCTTTTTCTCCTGGTATATTAAGTTTTCTTGGATGTGCACCTGCTGCATAAATAATTGTCTTTGTTCTATATTCTTCTTTATCAGATTTTAACACTTTAATATCACCATCTAATCCAATTGAATTTATTGTGTCACTAATAAATTCACTTCCAAAACTAGTTGCTTGTCCTAACATTTTCTCAGTCAAATCCGGACCTGTAGGAACATTATCTGCTCCTGGATAATTATCGACAGTTAGAGTTAAGGATATTTGTCCACCAACTTGTCCTTTTTCAATTATTGCGGTATTTAATCCTGCTCTAGCTGCATATATTCCAGCTGAGAGTCCTGCTGGACCTGCTCCTAAAATTATTACATCATATATCATTATTTTCTCCTTTTATCCCATTTTATTAAATCCAATTTGTCTATATGCTTCATACAAAATTATATTAGCAGAATTACATAAATTCAATGATCTATCACTATCTGATCTCATTGGAATTTTAATCCCATTACCTCGTAATGCATCGTGAATATAATCATATACACCTTTTGACTCACTTCCAAACATAATATAATCTCCATCTTTATATTCTACTTCATGATAATATTTTTTTGCGTGAGTTGTAGATAAAAATATTCTAGCTTCTTTATCTGTACTGTTTTTATATTCTATAAAATCTTCAAAATTATTGTGGACAACTAAATCTACATGTTCCCAATAATCTAATCCTACTCTTCTCATTACCTTGTCACTTATTCTAAAACCAAGAGGTCTTATTAAATGTAATCTAGTATTTGTAAGATAACAAGTTCGTGATATATTTGCTGTATTAACAGCTATTTCTGGTTCAAATAAAACAATATTTAACATCTTACCTCATTATTTTGCTAACAATATTACTTTCCTAATTTAATTATTAATTTTTCAATTTCTTCAATTTTTTGCTCAATTTCTTTTTTATTGTCAGAATAGAATGTGTCTGTCAAGCATGATTGCAAGTGAGCGCTAATTATCTCTCTATTTGTTGACTTTAATGCAGAATTTACTGCGAGTATCTGATTAGATATATCTAGACAATATTGATCATCTTCAACCATTTTTATAATTCCATCTATCTGACCTTTTATTCTATTAAGTCTATTTAGAATTAATTTTTGATCAGCTTTCATTACTCAACACTCACAACTTCATAACCAGCTTCTTCTACAGCTGTTATTAATTCATCATCTTTTATATTTTTATTAACTAAAACTGTAGCACTTTTATCTTCAAGTGAAACAACGACATCCTTAGAAAAACTTGATAATGCTTTCTCTACTGATTTCTTGCAGTGAGTACATGACATTCCTTCTATATGTAAAATTCTCTTTTCCATAAGCTCTCCTTCATTTTCAAATTTTTTATTACTGATATTATTTATTTTATCATAAATTACTTCATATTTTTCATCATCATATTCATCAAATACTTCATAATTTATTTTTGTATTTCTTAATCTCAATGAATTTAAAACTACAAATATTGATGA
The DNA here is from genome assembly GCA_947253305.1 of uncultured Helcococcus sp. Lineage (GTDB taxonomy): Bacteria > Bacillota > Clostridia > Tissierellales > Peptoniphilaceae > Helcococcus. The sequence continues at coordinate 5,174 of CAMXYZ010000016.1, read as the reverse complement.
CATGCTCATAGCAAATGCTCCTATCATTGGGTTTAATTTAATTCCAAAAGTTGAATAGAATATACCCATTGCTATTGGTATAGATACTATATTATATATAAAAGCCCAAAATAAATTTTGCTTTATATTTTTAATAGTATCTTCACTCAATTTAATTGCACTTACAATATCTTGTAAATTAGACTTTATTAATATTAAATCAGCTGCTTCAATTGCTATATCAGTACCTTGTGCAACTCCAATACCAATATCTGATCTTATCAATGCTGGAGCATCATTTATACCATCTCCAACCATAGCAACTTTTTTATTATCATCTTGATAATCCTGTACTATTTTATCTTTATCCTGAGGTAATAATTCTGCTTTATATTCATCTATTCCGATTTCTTTAGCAACTGTATTTGCTGTAATTTTATTATCTCCAGTAAGCATAACTGTCTTGATACCAAATTCTTTAATTTTCTCAATAGCTGCTTTTGAAGTATTCTTAATAGCATCTGCAATTGCAAATATTGCTAATACTTTTTCTTCGTCAAAAAGATAAACAGCAGTCTTGCCTTCTTTAGAATACATATTAGACTTGTCCTTCACTTCTTGATTATTAATGTTTAATTCACTTAATAATTTTTCATTTCCTATATAATATTTCTTATTATTGTATTCACCGACAATTCCTTTTCCTGTAATTGAATCAAATTTATTTATCTCTAATGCCTCAACACCTTTTTCTTTAGCATGGTCTATTATAGCCTTAGCTAATGGATGCTGTGAACTAGACTCAAGACCATAAGCTATAGAAATTACTTCTTTTGCATCAATTTCATCTATCAATGTAATATTTGTTAATACCGCCTGTCCTCTTGTTATAGTTCCTGTCTTATCAAAGATTATTGTATCGATATCTTTTAGTAATTCTAAAGATTCTGCATTCTTTATTAAAATTCCATTGTCCGCAGCTTTACCAGTTGCAACCATTATAGCCACAGGTGTAGCTAGACCTAATGCACAAGGACATGAAATAACTAATATACCTATTGCAATAGAAAATGCAAAAGTGAATTCTTTTCCAGTTATAATCCAAAATATAAAGGATAATATAGATAATGTAATTACAATAGGAACAAATATTCCTGATATTTTATCTACCATCTTTGAAATTGGAGCTTTTGTTGCTGAAGCTTCTTCCATCAGTGTTATTATTTTGGATATTGTAGTATCTGATCCTACTTTAGTAGCCTTCATATTAAAAGAACCAGTTTGATTTACAGAACCAGAAATCACATTGGAATCAACTCTCACTTCAACAGGCATTGATTCACCAGTAATAGCAGATGTATCTATTGAAGAACTTCCCTCAATAATTACTCCATCTACCGCTAATCTTTCTCCTGGTTTAATTTTAATTATATCTCCTACCATAATTTCGGATATATCTATTATTTCTTCATTCCCATTTTCAATTCTAGTAACTGTCTCCGGTTGCAATTCTATCAGACGATTAATTGAATCTGTGGTTTTAGCCTTTGACTTTGCTTCAAAATAATGACCTAATGTAATTAAAGTCAATATCATAGTAGCAGCTTCATAATATAGATCGTGTCTATAATGTAATACTATATCCTGATTTTTTATACCTAGTCCATAATTAATCATTATCGTCGCAAATAGTCCATAAACTACAGCAGCAGATGAACCAAGTGCTACAAGTGAATCCATATTTGGATGTCCTTTTAATAATGATCTAAAACCATTAATAAAATATGACCTATTTACATATAATATTGGTATTGTAAATATCAATTGCAATAATGAATATAGTCCAGCTCCATGATAATCTTTTAGAATATTCGGATAAGGTAAATTAATCATCTCACCCATCGCTATATACATTAAAATTACCATCAATGGAATAGAAACTATTAATCTATTTTTTAATTTCTTAGCTTCATTCTCTATTTCAAGCTTTGGATTTTTTATCGCTTTTTTTTCATCGTTTTTTGTGCCTCTTACAATAGCTCTATATCCTGCATTCTCAACAGCCTTAATTATATCCTCGTCCGAAAGAGTTGTATTTTCTAAATCTACATCTAATGTATTTGTTAATAAACTTACATTTACATTCTCAAGACCTAATTTCTTAACTGAATTTTCAACTGTTAATTGACAGGCTGAGCAGGTCATACCTTCTATATCAAATTTTCTTTTATCCATAATTTCTCTCCAATCTTTATATTTCCATTATACCCCTATAGAGTATATTAAGCAATATAATTTTTATAAAAAATTTATACTTTTTCTCATTATTGGTATAATGTAAATAAGTTAATAATAAGAAATTATAGTAAAGGATAAATAATGAATAGAAATTTTTTAAGAGTTGCAAGTGTAAATATAAAAACTAAATTACTAAATGTAAATCATAATAAAAATGAAATGCTTAAATATATGGACTATGCATCAAAAAATCACATGGATATAGTTCTATTCCCTGAACTAAGTCTGACAGGAGTTTCTGCAGGAGAAATGATTACAAATGATGAGATAATTAGTCGTTGCAAAGTTGCATTAAAAGATATTCTTGCTAGAACAAAAGATTCTAATACTATTTTTGTATTTGGTTTACCTATTAAAGCAGATAATAAAGCTAAAAGTGTAATGCTATATATACAGAATGGAAAGATTCTTGAAAATACTACTAGAGATACTTATGAATTTTTAGAGCAAAAATATTTTTCTAATCATACTTCTAGCCCTACTCAGATCTTCGAAAATCTAGTTATTAATTTCAATTTCTCTGATACATCTGGATTGAATCTAGACGGTAAAAATATAAAACTAATATTTGAAAATGAATTATATAATAGTAATTTATATATTTCAAAAGATACATCAATATTATTAATCGCTGGAAATAAGCAAACAGATATTGAAAATCTTGATTATACATTAGATATATTAAAAGCAATATCTAAACAAAATAATATTGCAATAATATATGCTGGTGCATCAAATTTTGAATCGTCATCTAACGGAGTATATGCTTCAAATAAATACATTATAGAAAATGGTCAAGTTCTAGAAGAATCTACTAGATTCAGGGATGGAATGATATATAGTGAAATAAATTTGGATGAAATTAGAAATGATAATAAATATTATAATTATTATAATTATCAAAATATAATTCTTAAAAATGAAGATTATAAATTAAAAAGAAAATTAAGTACTACACCTTATTTCCATCATATAGAAGATATGGATAAAAAATTTATCAATATCTTAGATATCCAATCCGAAGCTTTAGCTAGAAGATTGATGCAAATTCCGGATAAGAAGATATTTTTAGGACTTTCAGGTGGCCTTGATTCTACTTTAGCTTTAATTGTAGCATCATTTGCATACTCTAAACTAGAACTAGATTCAAAAGATATATATGCAATAAGTATGCCAGGTTTAGGAACTTCAAATAGAACAAAAGTAAATGGAGAAAAATTAGCACAAGCATATAATGTTACTTATAAATCAATAGATATTACTGATTCCGTGCTTCAACATTTCAAAGATATAGAACATAGCGAAACTCAATATGATATTACTTTTGAAAATGCGCAAGCTAGAGAAAGAACTCAAATATTAATGGACTTATCAAATAAACATGGTGGTATAGTACTTGGTACTGGAAATATGTCAGAGATTGCACTTGGTTGGTCTACTTATAATGCTGATCATATGTCCATGTATTCTGTTAATTCCGGACTTCCAAAGACATTATTAAAAGAAGTTGTTAGATATGTAGCTAATTCAAGCAATAATGAATTGCTTAAAACTACATTAATTGATATATTGGACACTCCAATATCTCCAGAATTATTACCAACCGATGAAAATGATAATATAGTTCAACATACTGAAGACAATGTCGGCCCATATGAATTACACGATTTCTTCATTTATCATTTAGTAAAGAATAAATCTAAAATCAGTAATATCAAATATATGGCAAAAGTTGCTTTCGATGGGAAATATACAGAAGAAGAAATTGATAAATGGATGAGCAAATTATTATGGAGATTTAGTACTCAGCAATTTAAGAGAAATGTTAGTCCAGACTTTCCACAAATATTAGAATACTCTCTTAAAAATATTGACTTTATAACACCAAGCGATATTGATCCGAATTCATTTAATTAAAAGGAGGTCCTATGAAAATAACATTAATAGAATCATTAGGAGTTGATGAAAATATCATCAAAGATTATCAAAGACAATTAGAAGAGATGGGACACGAATTTAATTATTATTTAGATATCTCAGAAACTAATCAAGAACAAAAAAGAAGAGTTGGCGATTCAGATATTATAATGATTGCTAATAATCCATTAGCTAATGAAGCTTTAGAAGACAATAAAAATTTAGAATATATTAATATTGCTTTCACAGGTTTTGATCATGTAGATATTGAATATATGAATAAAAGGAATATTAAGGTTTCAAATGCTTCTGGTTATTCAAATACTTCTGTAAAAGAACTTGTAATGGGATTAGTTCTTAATATTTATAGAATGATTAATGAAGGTGATAAACAAGTAAGAAAACAAAATACTTTTAAACAATATTATACCGGTCACGAAATTAAAGGAAAAACAGTAGGAATAATTGGCACAGGCAATATCGGAAGCGATGTGGCAAAATTATTCTTAGCATTTGATGCAAATGTAGTCGCATATTCAAATACGGAAAAAGAAAATCTTAAGAGTCTTGGAGTAAAATACAAATCATTAGAAGATTTACTAAAAGAATCTGATATAGTAAGTATTCATCTACCATTAAATAATATTACTAGAAACACTATTGGAAAAAATGAATTAAAATTAATGAAAAAAAATTCTATATTGATAAATTGCGCTAGAGGTCCAATAGTAGATAATGAAGCTCTAACTGATGCACTAAATAATGATGAAATAGCATTTGCTGGAATTGATGTATTTGATTATGAGCCACCTTTAAATAAGGATTATCCATTATTAAATGCTAAAAACACACTACTCCAACCTCATATCGCTTATCTGACTAAAGAATCATTAGAAAGAAGAGCTCATATAGTATTTGATACATTGATATCTTATCTAAATGGGGAAGCTAAAAATATAGTTAATAATTAAGAATATTAT
>CAMXYZ010000015.1 GCA_947253305.1 uncultured Helcococcus sp. | reverse complement strand
ACAACATATGATAGTACAGGAGATGTAGTCGATAAATCTGATAAAGTATCTTTCACTGATAGTGAAATATTAGAAGTTATAGATAAATATATTGGAAATATTAAGCAGACTCCTCCCATATATTCAGCTATAAAAGTTGATGGAAAGAAACTATACGAATATGCTAGAGAAGGAAAAAGTGTAGAAATCAAATCTAGAAATGTCGATATCTATGATATTAAATTATTAGAAAATAGCGGTGAAAATATAAAGATCTATGTAAAATGCTCTAAAGGAACCTATATTAGAAGCTTAATTCATGATATCGGAATTAGTTTAGGTACATTTGCGCATATGACTGATTTGATTAGAACAAGTGTTGGTAAATTTGATATTGAAGATTCCTACGATATTGATAGTATTGATAATATGAGTATAGATGAAATATCACAAGCTTTAATTAGTATTGAAGATTCACTATACAATTTAGATAAAATTAATATTAAAGAAGATATTAAACAAAGACTAATTAATGGACAAAGAATTAATGTTAAAACATTAAATATTAATTTCGATGATTTATCTGAAGATACTGATATATCAGTATATGCTCAAAATGAATTTATAGGAATTGGAAAGATAAATAATAATATATTGAAAATGGAGAAAGTACTTGTCAACAGTAATTGATTTAGATATAAACAAAAGTGAATATGAAGAATCTGTTATCGCTTTAGGTAATTTCGATGGATTTCATATAGGCCATAGAAATATAGTATCAAAAGCGCAAGAAATAGCTAAAGAAAAAGGTGTTAAATCTTCAGTACTGTTATTTAAACAGCATACTAATGAGGTGTTTCCTCATTTTCCACAATACTATATTTCTTCTTTAGATGATAAAATAGATATACTTAAAGAGATAGGTGTGGATTATATTTTTACAATTGATTTTACATTGAAATTTGCACAATTAAATAATGAAGAATTTATGCTAGACTTTATAAGAGATAGACTAAATGCAAATACTGTAGTATGTGGACCAGATTATACTTTTGGAAAGAAATCAAAAGGAAATGTAGACACGATTCTATCTTATAAAAAAGAAGGTAAAATAGATGCTTATATTTTAGATAATATCTTATACAAGTACAATAAGCTTTCATCTACACAAGTTCGAGCATATATTGAAAATGGGGAAGTAGATAAGGTAAAAGATCTATTACTTTACAATTATAAGATTAAAGGAAAAGTAATACATGGTTATAAAATTGGAAAAGAACTAGGATTTCCAACAGCAAATATAGAGCTTATTTTTAAATATATTGTACCTTCAGAGGGAGTGTATTTGACTAATACATACTTGAATGGAGAAAAATATTTATCAATAACATCTATAGGTACTAATCCAACGGTTACAGATCAAAAAGAGATAAAAATTGAAGTTTATATTATAGACTTTGATAAGAAAATTTATGATCAAATAATCACAATTGAATTTATAAAAAGAATGCGTGATCAAATAAAATTTGATACTAAGGAAGAATTAATAGATCAAATGAATTTAGATTTAGAAGAAGCATTAAAATATAAAAATATTTGAATATATTAAAAAATTGTGTTATACTTTATCAGTACTTTAACTTGGTTAAAGGATTCTCCGATCTTAGCTCGGTTAAAGTGTAAATATAATTAAGGAGGCAGAAATGATTACAGCAGAAAAGAAATTAGAATTAATCAAAGAATTCGGTAGAGCAGAAGGTGATACGGGTTCACCAGAAGTTCAAGTAGCTATTCTTTCACATAGAATCAAAAATCTTACAGAACATTTAAAAGAAAATCCAAAAGATCATGCATCTCGTAGAGGATTATTTATGTTAATCGGTAAGAGAAAAGGTCTATTAGACTATTTAGAAAGAAAAGATATCGAAAGATATAGAGAATTAATTTCTAAATTAAATATAAGAAGATAATTATTAAGAGAAAGGACGATTTTATTCGTTCTTTTTTTGTTTTATACTTATATTTGTTCGCTTTATATGGTATTATTGTATTAACATTAATGAAGAGAAGGAGTAAGAGGATAGCAGGTGTTATCCAAAAAATGTATGATTAAAAATTATAAATATAGTTCAGAACATACTGAATTTGAAATAGAGATAGGAAAATTAGCAAAACAAGTTAGCGGTGCTTGTACAATTAAAGCTGGAAATTCTATGGTATTAGTAACTGTTGTAGGTTCAAAGGAACCAAGAGAAGGAATCGACTTTTTTCCATTATCATGTGAATTTCAAGAAAAAATGTATGCAGTAGGAAGAATCCCAGGCGGTTATATAAAAAGAGAAGGAAGACCAACAGACTCAGCTACATTAAACGCTAGAATGATGGATAGACCATTAAGACCATTATTCCCAGAAGGATATAAAAATGATGTTCAAGTTATAGCTACCGTATTGGCAGCTGATGAAAATCATGATGTTGGAATATTAGCTATGATTGGTTCTTCAATAGCATTAGGATTGTCTGATATTCCATTTAATGGACCTACTGGATCAGTATCTGTAGGTTTAGTAGACGATAAACTAGTAATAAATCCTAATTCAGAACAAAAAGAAAAAAGCTCATTAGATCTTACAGTTGCAGGAACCAAAGATGCAATTATGATGGTTGAATCAGGCTCAAATGAATTGTCTGAAGATACTTTATTAGAGGCTATACTATTTGCTCATAAAGAAATTGCTAAAATTTGTGAATTCATTGAGGGCATTGTAGAAGATAATGATGTTGTAAAGCAAGAATTTGTACATGAAGATATTAATCAAGATTTAAGACAAAATATTGAAAATGAATTTGGACATAAATTAAAAGATGCATTACAACATGCGGATAAACAAGAAAGAGATGAATGTGTTAATAAAGTTAATGATGAAATTTTAGAACACTTTGTTACTAATAAAGACACAGATGAATCAAATGAAAAAGAAGTGACAAATATTATTGAAGATATAACCAAAGATATTGTAAGAAAATTAATTTCCGTAGATAAAATAAGACCAGATGGTAGAAAACTTGATGAAATTAGAAAAATTACAAGTGAAGTAGCTTTAATTCCTAAAGTACATGGATCCGGTTTATTTACAAGAGGACAGACTCAAGTCCTTAATGTCGCGACTTTAGGTTCACCTGGAGATGTTCAATATATCGATGGATTAACAGATGAAGAAGTAAAGAAAAGATATATTCATCATTACAATTTCCCTGGATTCTCAGTTGGAGAAATTGGTAGAATGAGATCTCCAGGAAGAAGAGAAATTGGACATGGTAGATTAGCAGAAAAAGCATTAGAAGCTGTATTACCAACGGAAGAAGAATTTCCATATGTTATAAGACTTGTATCAGAAGTTTTAGAATCAAATGGTTCATCTTCGATGGCATCAGTTTGTGGATCAACATTATCATTAATGGATGCTGGTGTTCCAATTAAAGCTCCTGTTGCTGGAATTGCAATGGGATTAATTAAAGAAGGTGATGATTATTCAATATTATCGGATATACAAGGTTTGGAAGACCATTTAGGAGATATGGACTTTAAGGTTGCAGGTACTCGTGAAGGTATTACAGCATTACAAATGGACATCAAGATAGATGGTATTAATAAAGAAATATTAACTGAAGCATTAGAAGCTGCTAAGGTTGGTAGATTATTTATTCTAGACAAGATGTCAGAAACTATCAAAGAACCAAGAAAAGAAGTTTCTCCAAATGCTCCAAGAATATTTACAATTCAAATTAAACCTGAAAAGGTTAGAGAAGTTATCGGTGCTGGCGGTAAAACAATTAATAAGATTATTGATGAAACTGGAGTTAAGATTGATATAACTGATGAAGGTCTAGTAACAGTTACCTCTCAAGACGGTCCTAATGGTGAAAAAGCTATTAAGATAATAGAAGGAATTGTTGAAGAGCCTGAAGTGGGGGATGTATATCTAGGAAAAGTAATTAAAATAATGAACTTCGGTTGCTTCGTATCTTTTGGTACTAATTCTGAAGGTTTAGTTCATATAAGTAAACTGGATAAGAAGAGAGTAGAAAAAGTTGAAGATGTAGTAAAAGAAGGTGATGAAATCTTAGTAAAAGTTATTGAGATTGATGAAAGAGGTAGAATTAATTTAGCTAGAGAATTAGCTTAATTTAACTAGATAATAAAGTATCGATATCTTGCAATTTATTATAATTGCAAGGTATCTTTCTTTTTAAATATTAGATTCATTAAAAATGTATTTCTACAGATTTTGTGATATAATATATATGTATGCTTGGAGGGATTATGGCTAAAAATAATAAGAGAAAAATGAATAAAAAATCAGATAATCAAGTATTATATCTTGTATTATTCGCCTTTACATTTATATTTATTGTATCTACTATTATCTTAAAAGATAAGATGGGAGTTTTAGGTGCATTATTAAGTAAAGGTATATTTATAGTATTTGGCCTAACTTCATATGTAGTTCCTTTATATATTTTATTCATGTTTTTTGCTTTAAGAAACAAAAAGTTCATGGAAAAACATGGTTCAGATGTGCTAATAGTATCACTTTTATTAATTAATATAGCGATATTTGTTGCTACATTTTATGTTACTGGAAATAATTATAATGAAGCAATTACAAATTCTTATAATCAAGCATTAAAATACACAGGAGTTGGAGTAATATTTGCATCAATATATTATTTATTTTATGTATTAATTTCAAATATCGGAATTTACATAATATCATCTGTTTCATTTTTTATTTCAATATTCTACTTTTTAGATTTATCGATAAGTAATTTTTTCAAAGGAATATTTTATTCAATAAGAAATTTAATCAGAAAAATCTTTGAAAAAAGTAACAAAACTATAGAAGTTACTAATAAGAAAGTGAATAATAGATTAAATCATGAGACTGCTGTTAATAAAAATAGTATTGAGAGTGTTGAAAAAGTCGAACCTAGAATTTCTTATTATAATTCATCAAAAGAGAAAACTGATGATCTTGAATTAAGTAATGAAGAAGTTCTACAGATTGGTTTGGACTATTCTGATGATTATGAATATCAAAAACCACCTATTGATTTATTAAACGATCAAGAAAGCATAGATGGTGATGATGAATCTGTGCTATTGAAAAATGCACAAATCATTGTAAATACTTTAGCGAGTTTCGATATTCAATCGGAAGTTGTAAATATTAATAATGGTCCAACTGTAACTTCCTATGAGGTAAAACCTCAATCAGGAATAAAGGTAAGTAGAATAGTAAATCTATCTAATGACTTATCTATGGCTCTATCATCACCGGGGATTAGGATTGAAGCACCAATACCTGGTAAGCCATATGTGGGTATAGAGGTGCCAAATATCAAAAAAGATATTGTTACATTCAAATCACTCATTACTACAGATCAATTTATGAGAGAAGATAATGATATAACAGTAGCTTTAGGTAAAGATATTTTTGGTAAACCACTATATGCAAAGATTAATGAAATGCCTCATTTATTAATTGCAGGAGCTACAGGATCAGGTAAATCAGTTTTAATGAATGCAATAATCATGAGTATTATATACAAATATTCTCCTCAAGAAGTTGAATTTATAATGATTGATCCGAAAATGGTTGAATTAAAAGTATACTCTGGAATTCCTCATCTAAAAGGAAGAAAAGTAGTAACAAAAGCGACCGAGGCTACAGCATCATTGCACAAAGCTGTAAAAGAAATGACTTCAAGATTTGAATTATTTGCAAAATTAGGAACTAGAGATATAGAAGCCTATAATGCAAGAGTTCTTGAAAATGATGAAGAATTTGAAGGTGAAAAAATTGAAAAACTTCCATATCTACTGGTAATTATTGACGAGTTATCAGACTTAATGATGGAAGCATCTAAAGATGTCGAAAACTATATAACAAGACTTGCTCAAATGGGTAGAGCTAGCGGGGTTCACTTAATTATAGCTACTCAAAGACCAAGTGTTAATGTTATTACAGGTATAATCAAAGCAAATATACCGTCAAGAATAGCGTTTCAAGTTACATCAAATGTTGATTCAAGAACTATAATAGACATTTCGGGTGCGGAAAAATTATTAGGTAAGGGAGATATGCTATATTATCCTGGACAATTACCTAAACCGAAAAGAGCACAGGGTGCCTTTGTAACAGATCATGAAGTTGAAAGAGTTGTTGATTATATTAAAAATCACAATGAAAGTATAAAGAATGATAATGATTTTAATAAAATAATTGAGACAATTGATAAACCAGCAGATCCGCTCGATGAAGTTGATGAATTGTTTGATGAAGCAGTTGATTTTGTATTAAGAGAAGATCAAGCTTCTATATCAGCCATTCAAAGACGATTTAGAGTAGGTTATGCAAGAGCTGGTAGAATAATTGATCAAATGACTAGACGAGGAATAATCAGTGAACAAGATGGAAGTAAACCTAGAAATATACTTGTTACACGAGAAGAATATGAATTAGGAAACAATCAAGAAAGCGAAGTTGAAGATGAATTTAGCGAATAAATTAACTATGTTAAGACTAATAATGGTACCAGTTTTTGTAGTGGTATTTAATATATATGGAACAGATTCTGTAATCCCAGCAATAATATTTATAATCACTGCATCTACAGATTTCTTAGATGGCTATATAGCAAGATCAAGAAATTTGATAACTACCTTTGGTAAATTTATGGATCCATTAGTAGACAAAGTTTTAACACAGGCGGGATTTATACTTCTTGTAAGTGTTGGTTTAATACCAGCTTGGACAGTAATAGTAATTATATTTAGAGAATTACTTATAGATGGTCTAAGAATATTAGCAGCATCAAGAAATATAACTATTGCCGCATCAATTTATGGAAAGCTAAAAACTACATTCCAAATGATAACAATAATCTTATATTTATTAAGAGGAACTTTAACATTTATTCCTAATATTGTGTATCCAATATTTTTATATACTTCTGTATTGTTGACTATTTTATCTGGTCTAGATTATTTAATTAAAAATATCAAAGTATTAGAATTAGATAAAATTTAGGAGGTATGCTATTACAAATACAGAATTAGATAAAGACAAGAAAAAGGCGTTGGACCGTGCTTTATCTCAAATTGAAAAATCATATGGAAAAGGTTCAATAATGGTTTTAGGAGATAGTCCTAAAAGAACAGATATAGATGTTATTCCTACAGGAGCTATTAATCTTGACATAGCTTTAGGAATCGGTGGATTACCAAGAGGAAGAATTGTAGAAATCTATGGTCCTGAATCATCTGGTAAGACAACATTAGCATTACATTGTATTGCTGAAGCTCAAAAACAAGGTGGTATTGCAGCATTTATAGACGCTGAACACGCTCTAGATGTGAACTACGCAAAAAACTTAGGGGTAGATGTACAAAATTTAGTATTATCACAACCAGATACTGGTGAACAAGCATTAGCTATTACAGAATCATTAGTTAGATCTAATGCTGTAGATATTATTGTAGTTGACTCTGTTGCAGCTTTAGTACCTAGAGCTGAAATTGAAGGGGCAATGGGGGATAGCCATGTTGGTATATTAGCTAGACTTATGTCACAAGCTATGAGAAAACTAACATCTGTTATTGCTAAATCAAATACTACAGTAATTTTCTTAAACCAATTAAGACAAAAAATTGGCATAATGTTTGGTAATCCAGAAACAACAACTGGTGGTATAGCACTTAAGTTCTACTCAAGTGTAAGATTAGACATTAGAAGAAAAGAACAAATAAAAAATGGTGACGAAGTTATTGGTAACAGCACACAAGTAAGAGTTGTTAAGAATAAGGTAGCACCACCATTCAAAGTTGCAAACTTTGATATAATGTATGGGACAGGAATATCTAAAGTTGGCACAATATTAGATACTGCTGTAGAAATGGGAATTATAGAAAAAGCTGGATCTTGGTATAGTTATGGTGAAGAGCGTTTAGGACAAGGTCGTGAAAATGTAAAAGAGTTTCTTCTTAATAATAATGATATATATGAAGAGGTTGAATCAAAAATCAGAGCATCATTAAAAAAAGATGATGATTTTCAAGAAACAGAAATAGAAGAAAATTAATTTAAGAAAGTGAGGTTAGAATATGGATTATTTATACTATATTATAGCCTTTATAGTGGGAGTTCTTATAAGTTATATAGTTTTTTCAGTTATTAAATCTAATGCAGATAAAAATAAGCTTAACTCTGCTCAAAACACATCAAAAAGAATAATTGAAGAAGCTAACAAGGAAGCTGATAATGCGAAAAAAGAAGCAATATTGACAGCTAAAGACGAAATTTTCAAATTAAAGCAAAACCTAGAAAAAGAAGAAAAAAATAGACGTAACGAATTAAACAAACACGAACAAAGGTTAGTTAAAAAAGAAGAAAATTTAGATAAAAGACTTGATAAAGTTGATAAAAAGAATGAAAATCTAAATAATAGAATCAAACAAATTGAAGAAAAAGAATTAAAAATCGAAGAGAGAGAATTAAAAATCGATGAAAAAATCAAAGAGCAAATTACTGAATTAGAAAGAATTTCTGCGCTAACTGAAGATGAAGCTAGAGATATAATCTTAGAAAAAGCTACTGATGAAGCCGAACATCGTAGAGCTATGATTTTAAGAGAATATGAAGCTAGAACTAGAGAAGATCAGTCTAAGATAGCAAAAGAAATTATAACAACTACTATTCAAAGATTAGCTTCAGATACAGTTTCAGAATCTTCAATATCAGTTGTAAGTTTACCTAATGATGAAATGAAAGGTAGAATAATTGGTAGAGAAGGAAGAAATATTAGAGCTTTCGAGAGCTTAACAGGAGTAGATCTTATAATTGATGATACACCTGAAGCTATAGTTCTTTCATGTTACGATCCAAAGAGAAGAGAAATTGCAAAAATGACATTAGAAAATCTTATGTCAGATGGACGTATACACCCTGCAAGAATCGAAGAAATGTATGAAAAAGCTGAAGAGGAAATCGAACAAAGAATTAAAGAATATGGTGAAGAAGCTTGCGAAAAAGCTAAAGTTCATGGATTACATCCAGATTTAGTGAAGATTCTAGGAAGACTTAATTTTAGAACTTCATATGGACAGAATGTTTTATGGCATTCAGTTGAAGTTGCTAATATAGCTGGAGCACTGGCTAAAGAGCTTGGAATTAATGATAGAGTAGCGAGAAGAGCTGGACTACTTCACGATATTGGTAAAGCCCTTGATCATGAAATTGAAGGTACACATATTGAAATTGGTGTAAATTTAGCTAGAAGATACAATATTAAAGAAGATGTTATTCATTGTATAGAAGCACATCACTTCGATGTACCATTTCATTCATTAGAAGCTATGGTAGTACAGGCTGCAGATGCAATATCAGCAGCAAGACCAGGTGCTAGAAGAGAAGCTTTAGAAGCTTACTTACAAAGATTAACAAATCTTGAAACTATTGCTAATTCATATGAAGGAATTAAGAAAGCATATGCTATTCAAGCTGGTCGAGAAATTAGAATAATGGTAGAACCTGAAAAAATTTCTGACGATAAATTAACAATATTAGCAAATGATATTGCGAAGAGAATTGAAGAAGAATTAGAGTATCCAGGTAAAATTAAAGTTCATACTATAAGAGAAACTAGATCAGTATCATATGCTAAATAAAATATTAAAAATTAACTAAATGCCAGAGGAATTTATAATTTCTCTGGTATTTTATATTTGTATTATACGAAATCATATAATGTAAAATTTTAAATTATAAAAGTATTTTAGAATCAGAATTAAATTTTCTAAATAAATGTTCTAAAATATTATGATTTATAAATTTAAATTGAGTATATTTAAAATTTATTTAATTTTCAATTATATTAATATAAAAATATAGAAATTTAGAAAAACTCAAAGTGATTAAATATAGGTACAATTTAAGAGGTATCTATATATGCCTAAGACAAAAATAATCGCTTAGAATCGATTTTAGAGCCACGATTTTTCAGACTTTTAAGAAAAAAACAAAAATATAATAAGATATAAGATAATGGTATAATTTCTATATTATATAGAATCTTTTGAGAAATAAGCCTAAAAATTAAAATATAGTAAAAAAAATGGAGGTATCTATATATATCTAAGATTAAAATAATCGCTTAGAATCGATTTTAGAACTATGAAATTTCTGGGTTTTAAGAATATAATAGTATTGGATAGAATTTATGATTTATATAATGAATTAAAACATAAACAAAAGAAGAACTTAAATTTTATTTGGAAGATAAAATATGGGAGCAAATAGAAATGGAAACAACAAGGAATAAAACATAAGAAAAGAGTTAATAGAATAATATTTATAATGATATCAATTTTTACAAAAATCTTTAATATGATAAAAATGTTTACTTTGCGTGATTATTACAATATTATAGAGAGCCTTATTCTTTTATACAATCTTTGTCACAAAATAGTAATTTTGTGACAAAGTGACTAAATTCTATTTTATTATTTAATTCTATCCTCTCTCTTCATTTATTTTCTATTTCTATGCTTTTGATTTTTAAATCATACTTTATACTATATCTTTATATAAAAGATTTTTATCTTTTTATATCTCTAATTATATCAATTTAAAAATAATATTAAAAATTATAGCCACCAGAAATTTTCTGATGGCTATAATAAAATTTAAACTACCCTATTTTAATTATTATATTTTTTCTTTTTATTTATCATTATATATAAAGCTGAAGCTGATAATACTAGAACAGCTAATTGCAATGTAACTCCATTGTCGCCTGTTTTTGGATTATTACCTTTTTTATCAGTTTTATCATTTTTTTCAGGTTTCTCAGTTTCATTAGTTGTGTCTTTTGTTTCATTTTCAGTTTCAGTTTCTACTTCTGTTTCTGTTTCTTTTTTAACTTCATGCACAAATGCAAAGCTTGAGAATTTTGCTCTTTCAAATACTATGGAGTCTTCTTCTAATTTGAATTCTTTAATTTCTTCTAATTCACCATTGTGGTTTGTCCAGATTTTTAGTGTAGATTCATCTAAATTGTTTTCTAAGCCTAAAACTTTCAGATCGATTCTTATTTCTAAAGGTTCATCTAATTCGGTTAATACTGTTCCTTCAGAGTTTTTAACTACAAGATCTATAACTTTGTAATCGAAGTTATCAAATGCTTTATTAACTTCTTTAGGTAAGTCTTCATGTACAGCACTTAATTCTACATCTAAAAGTTCATATTCATAATGCAAATTATCTGGAATTGATGGTTCTAATGGAGTTAATGGAGTATCTTCTTTTAGTTTAGTTACTAAACCGTATCCGAATTCGTAAGCAGTTTCATCTGTATACTTGAAGTCTTCTGATAATTTTGGCACATCTACTGGCAATTTACCACTTGATGCTACCTTACCAAATATTATATCTAGTGATGTTGGTATATTTGGTCCAAATGTTTTTGAAGGTTCTTGACCTGGTTCGGTTGGATCCATACCTTTAGCACCATAAGCTAATACCATTGCGTCTGCATCTTTGTATCTTCCTAAGTCATATGGTTTAGCGATACTTAGTACTACTGATTTCTTATTAGCTTCTTTAGCTAATTCGGTAACATCAGTAGGTACTCTTGATAACCAATGATCTTTAGCTAGTCTTGATTCAGCTGCTATTTCACTTATTACTACTACATAATCATGTTTATCTATTAGTGATTTTAATTCTTCTCTTGTTGTATTTTCGTTAAATCTAAATGCTTCATATTTTGTGTCTTCTGGTATTGCACCTTCTCTTTGAAGTCTTGTAAATCCATATACTAATCCAGGAACTTCATTATCATATGCTCCTAATAAAAGTACACTTTCATCTTTAGTTGGATATAATGGTAAACTATTATCATTATTTATACCAACAGTAATTGCTTTTTGTGTAATAGTTCTTTGATCATCTAAATGTTCTCTTGAACCTACTAGGTTTAAAGCGTTTTGTATTCTTGCATCAATATCTTGATTATATTGATCAAGTTCTAAAATGCCTCTTTTTCTCTTAAGTTCAACGATTCTTCTTACAGATTCATTTAATCTTTCTTCTGTAACTTCACCATTATTTACAGCTTCTTCAATATTATCGATTATAGTATCTAATTTTTCTAAATCAGCTTTGTTTTCTAATTTTGTTGGCATCAATAGTATATCTGATCCAGCTTTTAAGCTCATTAATGTAGCTTCTTCTTCACCGAAATGATCAGAGATAGCTTTCATATTTAGAGCGTCTGTAATTATTATTCCATCGTAATTCATTTCATTTCTAACTAATCCTGTTAGTATATCGTCAGATAATGTTGCTGGAATATTAATTTCTGAACCGTCTAATTTAGAAATAGCTTTATCTTGTTCAATTTGTGGATATGATATATGAGCTGTCATTATCATGTCTATTCCTTCATTTGCAAGATAATTGAAAGGATAAACTTCAAGAGCCATAACGTCTTCTTTTGATTTATCAACTATTGGTAAACCAACGTGGCTGTCTGTTGCGGTATCACCATGACCTGGGAAATGCTTAGCTGCAGCACTTATTCCTGTATCTTGGAGACCTTTTGTAACATTTGAAGTCATTTCAGCTACTAATTCAGGTCTACTTGATATTGATCTTTCACCTATAACAGGATTATTAGGATTATTATTAACATCAGCAACTGGTGCTAAGTTTACATTAATACCAAGTGATTTTAATTCTTCACCTATAATTTGTCCATATCTATAAGCGGACTGTGGATCTCTAGTAGCACCTAAAGCCATATTACCTGGTAAGCTTGTACCAGTTCCAAGTCTAACAACTTTACCGCCTTCTTGGTCGATAGATAATAATAATGGTAAATTACCTGATTCTATCGCTGCTTTTTGTAATTGGTCTGTTAATCTAAGTGTTTGTTCAGTTTCTTTAACGTTTTGAGCGAATAAAATTACTCCACCGAATTTATATTTTTCAATAGCTTCTTTGATTTCTGGATTTAGAACATCAACTTCTTTCTTTTCTGTTTCGCCCTCTTGTTGCCAATATCTAAACTCAACCATTAACATTTGAGCTATTTTTTCTCTTACAGACATATCTTCAATTATCTGCTCTGTTGATCTTGATTCTGCACTTGTTTCGCTAATGAATCCAAGATTTAGAACCATAGCTAGAGCTAGTAATAAAGATAAAACTTTTCTTTTCATTCTTCCCCCTTAAATTTATTTTGTCAATTTGATTATATAAAATTGAGCAAACCTTTTCAATAATATCAAGTATTCTGAAACTTTATTTCATTGTTTGTAATATATTTGTTAATAAATTTTAGAAATATAAAATATAATTTTCAAATGAAATTTCCCCTACCTCTGTAAAATACATACTTGAATAATAGAAAGCGCTATGTTATAATTTAGACAATGTAGTAAATAAATAGGAGGAAATTTATGTTAGAAACATTCAAAGCTACAGCGGTATTAAAAGAAGGTTTGCAAGTAGAAGCTAAGTCAAGAGATTTTACAATTCATATGGATGAGCCCGAAAGCTTAGGCGGAACAAATACGGCTATGAATCCTGTGGAAGCTCTACTATGTGCACTAGGTGCATGTCAATCAATTGTAGCAAGGGCATTTGCGGAAGCTCATGATGTTAAATTTGAAGAATTTAGCGTAGAATTAGAAGGTGATTTAGATCCAGATGGATTTATGGGACTAGCTGATGTTAGAGAAGGATTCCAAGAAATACGCTTTGTGATGCATTTTAAATCTGATGAGCCTAAAGAAAAGCTTGAAGAATATGCAAAATTTATAGAAAGAACATGTCCAGTTGGAGATTGTCTACAAAATGAAATAAAATTAGTTAGCTCAGGAATTAAAATAAGCTAATTTAAATATTATTTAATTATAAAGAAGCCATTCCGATGGCTTTTTTACATTGAGTATTTGAGGAGTATTTATGTTTATAAAGATGTCCCTTATTCCCGGTAATAAAAAGGGGAAAATTGGAAAAATAAGTGTTGAAATCGGTGATAAAGTAAATGAAGGTGATATATTAGCTCAAGTTGAAACTGCTAAAGGTAATAGAGTTGTTAAAGCTAGTAGTGATGGAAAAATTACAAACATTTTCTTTGAAGAAGGTGAAGAAATTGCTTCAAATGAAATCTTCTTTGAATTAATTGAAGAAGATAATAAAATTATTGAGAAAGAACTAAGTACTAATAAAGTCGAAAAAGATATAAATACAGAATTACTAATTATTGGAGCTGGTCCTGGTGGATATGTTGCGGCGATTTATGCTGCTAAACAAGGATTAAAAACTACTTTGATTGAAAGAGAATATTTGGGTGGAACCTGTTTAAATATTGGATGTATCCCTACAAAAGCTCTAATTAAATCTTCTGAAGTTTACAATTCAGCACTTAATGCAGATATATTTGGTATTGATATACTTGGTAAAGTTAAATTAGATTTAAGCAAGGCTATTAGACATAAGAATGAAATTAAAGATAAATTAGTTAATGGTATAGATTATCTATTAAAAGAAAACAATGTAAATCTTATTACTGGCAATGCAGAATTTTTATCTAAAAAAGAAGTTTTGGTAACTGGCGAAGAAAATTATAAGATTATTGCAGAAAATATAATTATTGCAACTGGTTCAAAAGTTTCAAATGCTCCAATAGAAGGCGTAGACTCACCTATTGTTATGGATAGTACTGATATACTTGATAATACCGATCTTCCAGAATCACTTACTATTATAGGTGGTGGTGTTATTGGTATGGAATTTGCCTTTATGTACAGTAATTTTGGAGTAAAAGTCAATCTTATCGAATATGAAGAAAATATATTATCTATGCTAGATAAGGATATTTCTAAAGAGATTACTAAAGAAGCTGAAAAAAAAGGTATTAAAATTTATACTAAATCAGAAGTTATAAGAATACAACAATCAATTGATAGAAAAGCTGTAGTAACATATAAAGATAAAGATGGAGAGAAGATAATTATAAGTGATAAATTATTGTCTGCAACCGGCAGAATTGCTAACACTGATAATTTAAATATTGAAAATTCTGGCGTTGAAATAGATAAGAATAAAAAATCTATTATTGTTGATGAATATATGAAGACTAATGTAGAAAATATATATGCTATCGGCGATGTAACAGATATTATGCAATTAGCTCATGTTGCATCACATCAAGGATTTGTAGCTGTAGACAATATACTAGGTAAAAATAGAAAAATGGATTATGATGCTGTTCCCGAAGTTATATTTACATCTCCAGAAATTGCAACGGCTGGTATATCCGAAGATAAAGCAAATGAATTAAATATAGACTATTCTATTGGAAGATTTGATTATGCTGGAAATGGAAAAGCTTTATCTATGAATCAAGATGTAGGATTCATCAAGATAATTAAAAATAATAGAAATAATAGAATAATAGGTGCTTCAATTATAGGTGCAGACGCTTCCTCATTAATATCTGTTCTAACACTTGCTATAAAAAATGGCTTGACTGATAAAGATATTACAAAGACAATATTTGCACATCCTACTACATCTGAAGTAATACATGAAGCAGCTTTAGATCTAGGTATTGGAGCATTACATCAATAATGAATAAAGTATATATATCTAAAGAGACCAATCCATATTTTAATATTGCTTTAGAGAATTATCTATTTAATAATGTAAATGAAGATATCATATTATATTTATGGCAAAATGATAAATCAGTAATTATTGGAAGAAATCAAAATTTATTTGCAGAGACAAATATTGATTATTTAGAAGAAAATAATGTATATCCTGTAAGAAGACTATCTGGGGGTGGTGCTGTATATCATGATTTAGGTAATTTAAACTTTACATTGATTATGAAAGAAGATAAAGCTAATGATGGAAAATTAATTGAATTCTTAAAAAATGTATTCAGTAAATTAGGTATAGAATCTGAATTTAGTGGTAGAAATGATTTATTATACAAGGGAAAGAAATTTTCTGGGCACGCCTATTATATTGAAGATGATAATTATATGTATCATGGCACTGTAATGATTAATGTAGATTTAGAAGAACTTACAAGATCTTTAACTCCTTCAAATCTAAAATTAAAATCTAAAGGTATAGAATCAGTTAGAAGTAGAGTTATAAATTTATCTGAGATTGATTCAAATATAGATATAGATAAGCTTGTCGAAGCTTTCTTAAATACTTTTGATTATAAAGATTTAGAATATATAGATAAGAATGATATTATCCTTCCCCTTGCTGAAAAACTATCTTCTAGAGAATGGCTTTTTGGAGAGTCACCAAATTATGAAATTCATTTAGAAAGAAATTGTGAAATTGGAAATATTAGCATAGCTTTATCAATAGATGGAGATAATATATCAAAGGCTTCTATTAGCACCGATAGTCTTAAAGTTTTTAATTTTACAGATATTGAAAAACAATTAATGGATAAAAAATTTGATAAAGAAGAAATCTGGGAAATAATTTATAATTATATAAATTAAGCACAGATAAATATTTGTAATTTCAAGAGTCCACCAATTATTTGGTGGATTTTTAATTGTTCACTTTAGTGAGTTGAGTGAACGTAAGTGAACGAAACAATAAACCACCTG
>CAMXYZ010000014.1 GCA_947253305.1 uncultured Helcococcus sp. | reverse complement strand
ATCTTATATATATTAATTAATGGGCCTTCATATGGTTACGAAGTTTCTAAGACAATAACCGAAATTACAAATGAAAAGCTCATTATGAAAGAAACTACCCTATATTCTGCTTTTAAAAGATTAGAAAAGTATGGTTATATATCTACTTTCAAAAATCCTGAATCAGAAAAAAATCGAAGAACATATTACAGAATAACAGATAGCGGAAAAAAATATTATGACTCAAAAGTTGATGAGTGGTATTTAACAAAAGAAATCATTGAAAATTTTATAAGGAGATAGTATGGAAACAATAAACAATTATTTAGACAATATGTTTAAAGGTCTTCCAAATAATTCTAATGTAATAGATGCAAAAAATGAATTACGTCAAATGATGGAAGATAAATATGAACAATTGTTAATCGAAGGTAAATCTGATAATGAAGCTGTAGGTATAGTAATCTCTCAATTTGGTAATCTTGACGAAATTTCTGATTTATTAGGAATTAGTTCAGATATAGAAAATAGAGAAATCTTAAAAACAATAGATAAATATGAAGCTCAAGAATATTATGAAACTACAAAAAAAGCATCCAAAATGATTTCAGTAGCTACAATGCTTATGATTTTAATTGGTGCACTATTTGTATTTTTAGTAGCATTGTCGGAAAAAGGTTTGATACAAGAAGACTCAATTACTATAATAGGTATTCCTATAACATTTATTTTATTAGGTGTGGGAACTTATATTTACATTACTCATGGTATCAAATTAGAAAAATATAATTATATAGAAAAAGAAAATATAGGTTTAAGTTTAGCTGCTAAATCATATGTAGAAGAGGTCAGAAGTAGACTTAATTTTGAAAATAATATAGCTATCAATCTAGTATTAATGCTCTTAAGCGTAATACCTGTAATTTTAACTGGTGCTGTAGAGGCCTATCAGGATTATTTATTATATGCTGTCACACTAATGATAGTAGTTATATCAATTTCAGTAAAGAATCTAATAACAACAGGTATGAAAAAATCAGCAACTGATAAATTACTACAAGTAGGTGATTATACTGTGTCAGGGAAAAAAGCAAATAATTTAATAAATAAGATTGCATCCGTATTTTGGCCAATAATTGTAATATCCTATTTTGCATATAGTTTTATTACGGACAATTGGAGCTATTCATGGATAATATTCCCTATCGCAGGTGGTGTTTTCATGATAATAGCTATAGTAATCACAGCTATTAAAACCGATGATTAATATAGAAACAAATAAATAAATTAACGCAGATATACTAGAAAAGGTCTTTTGATAATCCAAAGGATCTTCTCATTTTATATAAAAAAAATATAAAAATTATTTAAAAACGCTTGATTGCGTTTTCATATATGGGTTATAATAAATATGGAGGCAAATAAATAAATCAAAAAAGGAGTTTCAATGCAAAATAATACTAGAAAATTTCTAAAGAGACTAGATTCTTATATATATTGGACAGTTGTTTCTATAATTTATTTTATAATTAGTATTAGCACTAACAATTGGAGTCAAAGCTGGTTGTTGTTAATAATTGCAGGCATAGTATATTCTATTTTAGAGTACGGTAATAATCCCTTGGATTTATCTAATAAATAATATTTAATTAAGATGAGAGATGAAAGTCTCTCATTTTTATTAAAAAATTTTAATTTGGGTATACATGTAAATGTACACATAATACAGAAAAATATTTTGGAGGAAATTATTATGAAAAAGAAATTTTTAACTTTATTAATGTCAGTAGTCTTAGTTTTCACATTAGTTGCTTGTGGTAATAACACTGGGAATACTACTAATGAGACAAATAAAGAAACTACAAAAGAAACTATTCAAGAAACAGTAAAAGAAACTACAAAAGAAATTGAAACAAAAGCAGAAAACACAAATCAAAATCTTGGCTTAAATGGGAAAACATTTGAAGTGGAATTAGAAGAAGCTTTGAAGATTTTCTATGATACTTTTGGTGATAATACTATCGAGATTACAAGTTTCCAATTAGAAGAAGAATCTAATGGATATGACTACGAAATTGAAGGTTTTAAAGATGGTATTGAATACGAAATTGAAATAGATGCAAACACTGGTAATGTAAAATCAAGTTCAAAAGAAAAAGATACAAAAGACAATTATATTCCTATAGTTTTAAGTGAAATTGTATCACCAGAAAAAGCTATTGAAGTTGGACTCCAAAATGCTACAAGTAAGTACGTAGAAGAATGGAAAATTAAAACTGAACATGGAAAATTAGTATATGATATAGATTTTAAAGAAGGTAAAGATGTTATAGTTGATGCTAAAACAGGTGAATTTATAGAATTAGACTAATATATTAAAAACGAGCTATTAAAAAATAGCTCGTTTTACTTTTTAAATTAAATGAATTCTTTATCAAAATCTATAACTTTAGTTATTCGATCGCTTAATGTTGTTACCAAAAATGCATATAGTGGGATATTCACTGCCTGATTTATTAATGCTCTTCCAGCATAAAACCAAAAAGTATTAGCACCGAACAATAGTACTCTAAATATCGGAACTAATGTCACAGTCGTTATCATTTGTCCAACTAATACACCAATAAAAACTTTTATTAATGTAAATTTTGGATACTTATCCCCTAGTGCATTTGTAACCACAACAGGAATTAATCCTGTAAGCGCAGATGTTAATACAAATAATATATTAAATGCTTGATTTGATGGCCTAATTAAAAATCCTACAATATCGGATAATGATCCGACAATGAATCCCGGTATACCTCCAAGTAAATATCCTGATAAGATTATTGGGAATCCACCAAAACTTATACTACCTATTCTTAAAGAATTAATCAGGACTGAAAGAGCTATAAATATTGCCATATAAGTTATCTTTTTTGTAGAAAATAAATTTTCTCTTTCTTTTTTTAGATTTTCTCCCAATAATCCAGATAAAAATCCTACTAAGATAAAACCAATTAATAAAGCAACAAAATATTTTGCTAGCATTAAATTATATGCTTCATTTTCTATTAAAAATGTCTTTAGCTTATCATCTTTTAGTTTTGAAACTTCTGGATAATATTGTCTAGCATAATAACCTAAAGTAAATACTCCTCCACCAAGTATTGCCGCTATATATCTATTTGAAAATAGTCCTATTAAAAACACTCCTAAAGCTGCAATTATTAGACCAAAATAAAGAGTCGGTCTCGCATTCAATCTCATTGAATAGATTGATAGTACCAAAAGCACTGATATTATAGCCGGTGAATATAATGATATTTTCTTTTTCATTATTCCTCCTTTACTACTTAAAGCAAAATTAAGTAGTGAACGCAATTATCAATCGCAAACTAAACAGTTTATTCGTATTAGAGCAACGTCCCATCTCTAATCACTTCGCTGATAATCTACCCTAATATTTTACATAGTAAATTGAGAATTCTTACAATATTTAATTGTAAATTTTTCAAATTAAAATTTCTTATGAAAAATATCTTGCTAACTTTAACATTATACCATTTTTAAAAAATTAATCTATATATTTGAAATCACATGACAATATATGATCATTAATCATACCTATGGCCTGCATAAATGAGTAAATTATTGTGGAGCCAATAAATTTAAATCCTAAATTTTTCATATCTTCAGTAATTTTATCAGAAAGTGGATTATTATTTGGTACTTCATTTTCTTCTGACCATGGATTAATTATTGGTGTATCAAAACTATATGACCAAATAAATTTAGAAAAAGATCCATATTTTTTTTGAACTTCTACAAACAACTTAGCATTATCAATTATAGCTCTAATCTTTTTCTCATTTCGAATTATTCCTTCATCTAGTAATAGTTCTTGAATTTTATCTTCATCATAATCCTTAATTTTTTCAATATCAAAATTATCAAAAGCTTTATTAAAATTTTCTTCTTTTTTAAGAATTGTTTCCCATGAAAGACCAGCTTGAAATATTTCAAGCATCAGCATTTTAAATAATTTAGTATCATCATAACAAGGTCTTCCCCATACTTCATCATGATATTTTTTTAAAATCTCATCTTTTTCTGCCCAATTACATCTTTTTATCTCTTCCACTTTTCCCCCTATTTATATCTTTTATATAGACATTATAACAAAACTTTATTAATAAAAAAATCTCAATATGAACTACGTCATTTGACTATATGTCAAAAAAATGTAATTCAATAATTGAGATTTTTTTAGTTTATATGAACATAATCAGGATCATCTATCGGAAGTTCTACAACTTCTCCAGTCTCTAAAGTTTTCTTTACATCAATAACTCTTTGATTAGAACTTCCTCTAAATTTTAATCTAAGATCTAGTAAATCTTGTTTGAATGGACCATCTATTAATATGTCACACTCCTTAAGCATTTCTAATCTATCTCTATCTTCTATTAGTTTTTCATAGATATATCCGCTATATGCCCATATTTCTTTCCCAGTTTCTTCTTTTACTCTTCTTATAACATCTATAAGCCATGTATTTTGAAATGGCTCACCACCCAATAAAGTTAGCCCCTTCACCGCCGGATCTTTCATATATTCAATGACTAAATCAGTTTGCTCTTCAGTCCATTGTTCTCCATAATTCGGATCTTGATATAATTCATTAAAACAACCTGGGCATTTGTGGGTGCAGCCCGTACAAAATATCGTCACTCTAATTCCAAAACCATTAGCTACATCATATTTTCTGATTTGTGCATAATTACCGAATATCATATGTGTAGTACCCTCGCATTAATTTCCTTAGTTCTACCTTCATTCCAATAATTTTCGCCTAAATAACCACAAGTTCTTCTGATAACTGTCAATCTATCCTTATTATCATTTTTACAATTTGGACATTCCCATTCACCTTTTTCATTAATTACTATTTCACCATCATATCCACATTCATGACAATAATCGGATTTAGTATTAAACTCTGCATACATAATATGGTCATAGATATATCTAACTAGAGTTTCAACGGCCTCTATATTATTAGTCATATTTGGAATTTCAGCATAGGATATCATGCCCCCTGTTGACATAGTTTGAAATTGTGATTCAAAATTAAATTTATCAAATACACTTATATTCTCTCTAACATCAACATGATATGAATTTGTGTAATATCCCTTATCAGTTATATTTTCAATGCTTCCAAATCTTGCTAAATCAAGTTTACAGAATCTATGTGTTAAGCTTTCAGCAGGTGTTCCATATAGAGAGAATCCTAATCCTGTTTCAGATCTCCATTTATCACATGCTTCTCTCATTCTTTTAACTAATTCTAAAGCGAAAGCTTCTCCTTCTTTTGAAGTATGACTATGTCCTGTTATTAAGATGCTTGCTTCATATACACCTATATATCCTACTGACAATGTTGAATATGCATCTTTTAAATATGATTCAATTTTTTCATTCTTATCAAGTCTTGCAATCGCTCCATATTGCCAATGTATAGGACTTACATCACTTGTAGCATCTTTTAATAATTCATATCTTAGTATTAAAGCTTTCTTAACTAATTCTAATCTTTTATCTAAAATTTCAAAGAATTTATCCATTGAGCCATTTGATAGTATCGCTATTTGAGGTAAGTTAAGACTCACAACCCCCATATTAAATCTACCATCAAATTTATAATTTCCATTTTTATCTTTCCAAGCAGGTAAAAAAGATCTGCATCCCATTGGACTAAATACATTCCCCTCATATAATTCTTTCATTTTTTTTGCAGATACATAGTCAGGATACATTCTCTTCGCTGTACATTTTGCAGCTAATTGTGTAATGTAATAATATTTAGAATCTGGATGAACATTATGCTCGTCAAGTACATATATTAATTTTGGAAATGCAGGTGTTACGAATACATCAGCTTCATTTTTAATCCCTTCATATCTTTGTTTTAATATTTCCTCTTGAATTAAAACTGCTTCTTTTTCATATTCAAAACCTGGTTCAAAATGCATGAATAAAGTTACAAAAGGGGCCTGTCCATTTGTAGTCATCAGTGTATTTATTTGATATTGAATAGTTTGTATACCATCTTTAACTTCTTTTTTAGTTCTCAACCAGGCTATCTCTTCTGCTTTTTCAATTGATGGTTCGATTTTGTATATTTCTCTTTGTTCTTTTATCGCTTGTCTGAAATATTTATCATAAGATTTTCTTACAAAAGGAGCCAATATTGTATCTATACCATTAATGCTTTGGCCACCATATTGTCCACTTGCTACTTGAGCGATAATTTGTGTAGTTACAGTACAAGCAACTTGGAAGCTTTTTGGAGAATCAATTTTCTTACCATTAACAACTGTTCCATTTGTTAGCATATCTTTTAAATTAATTAGGCAACAATTAAACATTGGTTGCATTATGTAGTCCATATCATGGAAATGTATAGCACCTGTATCATGTGCTAATAATATGTCTGAAGGTATTAATTTCCTTCTTGCTATGTCTTTTGATACTTCCCCAGCTATTAAATCTCTTTGAGTACTTACTATCTTAGCGTCCTTGTTAGAATTCTCATTCATAACTTCATCATTAGATTTATCTAGTATTCCAAGAACATCATCATCTATTGTATTCATCTTGCGTTTAAATTCTTGGACTGATCTATAAGATTCGTAACTTTTTGCTGTAGCAAGATTCCCATATTCTATCAATTTATAATAAACTTGATCTTCAATACTATAAATTGTAAGATCTTTTCCTAATTTTTCTGCTTTTTCTTCAATTTCATTCGCAATCTTTAAAGCTAATCCAGGCTCATATACTCCTGTGAAAGAATTCATGGCCTTTTCAATTGCGATAATTATTTTTTCTTTATCAAAAGATACTATATCTCCATTTCTTTTAATAACTTTCACAATATCCTCCTTAATCCATAAGAATATTATACTATATATAGATTTAATTTCAAGTTAATATCTACAGATTGTGTTTTGATTAGAGCGTATTAAAGTCCAAACAAAAAAACTCTGAGATCCAAGATTCATCAGAGCTTTATATGTTTCTTCATAAAAAGTAATAAAATATACTCTATTATTTTGTCTTTTCTAATATTCTACCAATTAATAAAGAAGCAATTATTAAGATAATTATAGTGATAATATCTAAGTAAAATATTGTTTTATTTAGATAAATGAATACAAGTATAATTAATGATACAAGTCCAAAGACTGTAGAATATCTATTTAATTTTGTATCTAGTACGAATTCTCTTAGTTTTCTGAATCGTTCTGACATATACACAACTGTAGCTATACAGATTAACAATATCCCAATTAAAGCTCCTACTGTAAAATTCATTCTATATTCTACAACAGTTTTGTTGGTTAAAACTAATTCAAATATTGTAAATTGAAACATTGCTAATGCGAATGCATAAAGAAATGTTGATATATCCTTAAATAATAATTTCTTTTTCATAATACACCTCAAAGATATTATACTATTTTAATTAATTATCTCAATTCTAAAATAATTTACCCCTAAAGTCTAAACTTTAGGGGCATAATATTAAAATGCTGGAATTACAGTACCATCATATTTTTCATTTATAAATTCTCTTGCTTTTTCTGATTGTAAAACTTTTACAAACTTCTTATAATTTTCATTATCTTTATTTTCCGCTTTAACTGCAATTATATTTGCATTTGGATTATTCTCTGTCTTTTC
Source organism: uncultured Helcococcus sp. (assembly GCA_947253305.1). Classification (GTDB taxonomy): domain Bacteria; phylum Bacillota; class Clostridia; order Tissierellales; family Peptoniphilaceae; genus Helcococcus. The sequence continues at coordinate 9,335 of CAMXYZ010000014.1, read as the reverse complement.
AACAAATAATGTATCTTCTTTAGGATTTAGTCCTGCACCTAGTGCAAAATTACTGTTTATCACTCCGCCCGCAACATCTGAATATGCTTTTGCGACAGTAGAAGCATCAACTGCAGTTATTTTTAAGTTCTTTGGATTTTCTTTAATATCTTTTTCTGTAATTGCTTCTGCATCGTGGTCTTCAAGTTTTATTAGTCCTGCATCTTCTAAAAGTCTTAAAGCTCTTGTATTATTAGTAGGATCATTTGGTATTAAAATTTCATCTCCATCTCTTAGTTCATCAAATGATTTTATTTTGTCTGAATAAAATCCCATTGGTTCTAAATGTATCGCTCCAATATTTACAAGATTAAGATTTCTACTTTCACTAAATTCTTTTAAATATGGCTCATGTTGGAAATAGTTTAAATCTATATCTCCTTCATCTAAAGCGATATTAGGTTGTACGTAGTCACTGAAAACTACAACTTCTACATCAAGTCCTTCTTTTTCAAATTCTTCTTTTAACCCCTCCACTATTTCAGCGTGTGGAACTGGAGAAACTCCAACTTTAACTTTTGTTAGTTCTGAACTTTCATTTTTACATGCAACTAGCACGAATGATAATATTAATAATACTGATAATAATTTTGTTATTCTTTTCATAATTTACTCCTATTTTTTATTTACTTTTTCTGCCAAAGCATTACCTGATCTTTGGACTATTTGAACTATAATTACTATTATAATGACCGACCCCATTAGCATATCCATTTGGTTCATATTCCAACCATATCTAATTGCTATGTCCCCCAGACCACCACCCCCGAGCGCTCCTGCCATAGCTGAATATCCAATTAGATTAATTACGGTCAAAGTAATAGCTTCTATTACCCCTGATTTACTTTCACTTAAAACTACTTTTAATATTTCAAAATTTGTAGCACCCATACTTTTTAGAGCTTCGATTATACCCTTATCAATTTCAGAAAACACATTTTCCATAATTCTTCCAACGAAAGGTGCTGCTGCGACTGATAATGGTACCATAGTTGCTACCATACCAATTTTCTTTCCTACTATTAATTTAGATAATGGAAATACAAGTATCATTAAAATTAGAAATGGCATACTTCTGAATATATTTATAATCACATCTAAAAATCTATATAAGAATCTATTTTCTGCTATAGATCCCTTTTTAGTTGCAAAGAGTATTAAACCTATCGGTAGACCAATTAATACTGCAAAAAATGAAGATACTATGACCATAGCTAAAGTTTCAAAAGTAGCTTGCTTTAATATCTCAAACATTTAATACCTCCATATGAATACCTTGAGATTTGCAATAATCTAAGGCTTTTCTTATCTCATCATCTGGTCCTATAAATTCTACTATTAGATAACCGACGCTTGTATTTATCAATTTATTTATATTTCCTGACAATATATTAATCTCTAAATCATAGTTTTTAGATAGTTTAGAAATTACTGGCATATCAGCACTTTTCCCATCATAAGTTAATCTTACGATTTTTCCATCAGAATTAAAACTTTGATAATCAATTTCTTCAGCTATCGGAATCCCTTCAATGAATGATCTTGTTATTTTATTCTTTGGATTTCTGAATAAATTTTCTGTAGTATTTTCTTCAATAATTTTTCCATTTTCCATAACAGCTATTCTATCGCAAAGATCCTTGGCAACTTCCATTTGATGAGTTATTACTATAATAGTTGTTCCATATTGTTTGGCTGATCTTTTTATTAGATTTGAAATATCCTTTGTGGTATTTGGATCTAACGAAGATGTAGCCTCATCGCTCAATAATATCTTAGGATTAGTAGCAAGGGCTCTAGCTATGGCTACTCTTTGTTTTTGTCCACCAGATAATTCAGCTGGATATGAATTTTTTCTATTTTTCAATTCTACGAATTCAAGCATTTCATCTACTCGATTCTGAATATCTTCTTTAGACCATTTAGCAAGCTTTAATGGATAAGCAACATTCTCTTTAATAGTCATATGATTAAATAAATTGAAATGTTGAAATATCATAGACATATCTTTTCTCGCATTTAATAAATCTTTATTTGTTAAAGATAATAAATCTACTCCATCAATTTCTATATTGCCTTCAGTAGGTTCCTCTAATCTGTTAATACATCTAATAACTGTTGATTTACCGGCTCCACTCAGGCCAATTATTCCGTATATTTCTCCTTTTTTCACTTCAAAGTTTACTCCATCGACAGCATTAAATCTTTTCCCATCTATTTCATAAACTTTTCTTAAATTACTTACATTAATCATTTTTCTCTCCGTAAAATAAAAAACCCTCTCGAGAGAGGGTGTTAATAAGATAATATTTTGTATACATCTCTCGGTTATCCGCTGGAATTAGCACCTAATTTAATAGGTTGCTGGGTTTCATAGGGCCAGTCCCTCCACCACTCTCGATGAATATTAAATTAAAAAGAATTATATATCACTTTTTTTTAATTGTCAAATAAAAATTATAAAAAAATAAAATTATAGGAATATATTTAATTTATTATTTTATATCTATTTATCTTGTTTTAATAGCTTTTTATAGCTATAATCCATTCCTATTGCTCCAATAGGTGCTGTTACAATAATTCCTAATACTGCAACAGATAAGATTAGATTTCCACTTGCTAATCCTACAGATAAAGGTATTGAACCTATAGCAGCTTGTACTGTTGCCTTAGGTAAATAAGATATAATACAAAACAATTTTTCTTTAATAGAAAAATCCGTTCCTATTATTGATATTAAAACTCCAATTGTTCTTATCATTAAGGCCAATATTATTAATAATAAAGCTGGTAATCCAGCCACTAAAGTATATCTTATATCTACAGCAGCTCCAACTAGAACAAATAATAATATTTCAGCTGCAATCCATAGATTATTTAGTTTTTCCAATATAATCCTGGATATAGATTTATTCATTTTAATTTTTAACACAGAAGCTAAGCTAAGCACCGCCAATAATCCAGATATTGAAATATAATTTTTCATTGTATTTTCAATAGCAATCATTAAAAATGATATAGATAAAATAATTATAATTTTTACACTATTATTAATTTTTTCTTTTCCAAATCTTTCAAAAATCTTATGTAATACTAGTCCACTCAAATATCCTAATAATATGCCTGTAATAATAGATATAGGTATATTAATAAACTGTATTATACTTGTATTCCCTCCATTTGCCATCCCCAATAATGTAGTAAATATGACTATTACAAATATATCATCAATAGATGCGCTAGCCATTATCATTTGTGGAATAGATTTTTTAGTTCCCCATTTATTTTCTATATAATTAATCATTCTAGGAACTACTACAGCTGGAGATACCGCACTCATTACCGCTCCCATAACTGCTGCTTCTATTAATGTAATCTCTAATAATAATGGTGCAAATATCATATATGCAAGAATTTCGAAGGTCGCTGGCAAGAATGACATTAAAATTGCAGATCTACCCACTCTTTTTAAATCGGTTAAATTTAACGAAAATCCTGCCCTTAATAAAATAATTATCAAGGCTATTTTTCGTAAATCTTCAGATATCGTCAATATTTTAGAATCTAGAAAATTAAATACAAAAGGTCCCAAAAATATTCCAGCTAATAAATAGCCTATAATTTTTGGTAAATTTAATTTTTTAAATATATTTCCTAATATTAAACCGAATAAAAATATTAGAGCTAATGATTTTAACATTATCCCTCCCATAATCTATCTGTTTTATTTTTACTAATTATAAAAGTTAAAAATCTAGTATTTTATTTATCAATTAATTTTATCTTTGATAAGATTTTTTATAAAGTATAATAATATTATCACGGTTGTATTTTTTATTAAAGTAAAAATAGTTATAATTTGTCGAAATTTTTAGAGATTAATTATAAAAAATGCCTAATTTCATTTTCAGAAACTAGGCATTTCGTTTTATACTAATCCTTTAAAACCATAGAATGCTAATGCAACTAAACCAAGTGCTAATAATGTAGTAGCTTTTTCTCTATATTGTCTTGGCATATTTGAATATCTGTATTTGTGATTTATAGCAGATATTAATATTAAAACAATTGTGAAACCAAATGAAACTCCTATACTATATACTAATGTTTGTAGTAATGTAAATGAGTTTTCTACAACGAGTAAAGATACGCCAAGTATCAAACTATTAGCTACAATCATTGGTGTGAATTGTTCTAATGATTTCTTTTTATCATTATTTGTTCTAGCAATTATAGAATTATAGATTGTAATTACTATAGTTATTATTAATACAAAACTAATTATTTCAAATATTTGTAGATCGAATTTAACAAGTATATTATCATATACTAATTTTGTTAAAATAGCAGTTATGGTAGTTACGAGAGTAGTTTGTAATCCCATATTCACTGCAGATTCTATACTATTTGTAGATGAAATTGTTGAATCAATTCCCAATACTTCAGTTAAAAGTAAATTATTTACTAAAACTGCCGCAATAATTATATTTATATATTCCATTATTTAGCCCCCTTTAATTTACTTTCTCTTGAATACCAATTAAAGAATGCTATTAGTAATCCAACTATTATGAAAGCCATCATAGGCTCTGTGAATGTTGGTATTACAAAGTCTTTTGGTATAATTCTAAATCCGAACAATGTTCCTAATCCTAATAGCTCTCTTATAAATGCTACTACTAGCATAGTGATAAAGAATCCAAGACCATTTGTTATAGAATCTAGAACTGTATCTCCTACCTTTTGGACTGCTGCATATGCTCTAATTCTATATAATACTAAGGAATTAACAGCTACTAATGGTAAATATATCCCTATATTATTTGTTATTTCTGGGAATAGCTTTTGCGCTAATAAAACCATTAATGTTGTAAATGCAGAGATTATTGACATAAATGCTATATATTCGTATTTTTCATATATTAATTTCTTAAACACTGATATAAATACACTTGATAATAGCATTGTCGCAATTATTAATACAGACATTAATACTGCTTCTTTAAGATTTCTTGTAACTGCTATCACTGGTAATAATCCAAAGCCTTGGACAGCCACTGGATTATTAATGATTAAATTATTTATATGTTTAGATTTATTCATTTATTTCTCCTATTATTGTCCAATGCTATGGAATAATTCTAGCACAGCATTTAGTGAATTTTTCATTGCATCAGTTGTTATTGTAGCACCTGAAAGTGAATCGATATTTTCTCCCGCTTTTATTTCAGTTAATTCTGAAAGATTTTGTGATAATACCTTTTCTTTATATTTAGATGTTTCAATTTCTGCACCATAGTCGTCAGATTCGTTTGATTTGTAAATAATAAAGTCTTTAATCTGTCCATCTTTATTTACAAATACTCCATACTCTATTAGTCCAGCGAAACCTTTAGAATTTACATCGAAAATATATCCCTCTTCACCTGAAATTACTGCATCATATACAGCAACTACATAATCATTATTTTGACCTTCTATTAATTCTTCTGATTCAAATCCTTCAAATTTTGAAGCATGATCATATTCTGGTATCTCTACTTCATTTTCCTTAAGCATTTCTTCATAATTTAATTCTTTATAAAAACTATTATCATCTTTATATTTGTTAAATTCTACTAATTTTTCAATCGCTGCATTTAACGCTTTTTGTATAGCCTGAGATGTAGCAATTGAACCAGGAATTAATGGTATATCTTTTTCTCCAACTGGATTATTTTTTAGTTTAATTGCCTTTGTTAAGAAATTCTTTTCAAGATTAATACCTTTTAAACTATTTATATATTCTGGTTTTTCAATAACTCCACCATAATCTGGAGATTCATTATGATTTGCAAATACTGTATTGAATACACGATAATCATCATTTATTCTTACTAATGAGTCAATAGTTCCACCATATCCTTGAGATTGCAATTGAAGTATATAAGAATTTAAGGTACCATCTTTATTAACCTTTATAATTCTTTTTACATTTTCATTGTAAAATTCATCTTTTTCAAACTCTTCAAAACTATATTCATCAACTTCTTTTTCGAATAGTTCTTCATATCTATTTGCATAATATGGAATTTCATCTTGAATTTCATTTACTTCATCAGATAATGTAGCCAGTGAATTAACAACTGTCTTTATTTCAGATACTATTGCATCAGTTGATACAGTTGCACCTGTAATGGCAACTATTTCTCCATTTTCTTTATCACCTTCACCTGCAGATATTCCATTTTTAATATCTACGCCTTTTAGTCCATCTTTAAATTCAGAATCTCCCATCTTAGATCCAAATCCTTCCGTCTCAGTATGAGCAATTGGATTAAATCCTTGTATAAGGCCATCTGAAGATATTCCTATTAAGAAGTTAATATCACCTGCATAACCTTTATTTGATGTGGCATCAAATATATATCCAACTAATTTGTCGGATTCCATAACTTCATAAACTTTATTGATTGACTCTGGCTTATTATCCAAATTTATCTCTTTTATATCAGTAGCTGTTGGATAAGCTTCTAGATACATTTGATCCACGCTTTGCGCATCGTTAGATGGGATCATATCTATTAATTTACTTCCAACAAATACTAATGCTAATGATACTATTATTGATAGTAGAAGATTTAATATTCTTTTCATTATTTTTCACCTCCTACACCAAATACTTTAGGTCTAACTAATTTATCAATTAATGGTACGAACACATTCATTATTATTATCGCAAATGAAACACCTTCTGGGTATCCACCATATAATCTAATAATAACTGTCAATATAGCAGCTCCTGCGGCATAAATAGCTTGTCCTGCTCTTGACATTGGTGAGGATGAATAATCAGTTATCATAAATACTGCAGCAAAGATTATTCCACCTGATAATAATTGAAATAGTGTATCTTCAAAATCATATTTCAATACATAGAGTAATATTGCTGATACAGCCACATATATTAATGGTGCTCTAAAAGTAATTACTCTTCTAACTATTAAATAAACGAAACCTATTAATATTGCTAATTTTGAAACTTCTCCTATTGTTCCTGGTATATTACCAATAAATAAATCGAATATTGAACTAGGTCTACCACCTAATGGTGTTGCTCCTGCTACCCCATCATATGTAAATGTACCAGTCTGGGATGGCCATGTAACTAATAAGAATACTCTTGCTGCTAAAGCTGGATTCATAAAGTTCTGTCCTATACCACCAAATAATTCTTTTACTATTGCTATTGCAAAAAACGATCCAATTATCGCCATCCAATATGGGAATTCTACTGGTAAATTAAGAGCCAATAAAATTCCTGTTACTACAGCAGATAAGTCTCTAATTCTTATTTTCTTCTTTAAGATCTTTTGCATCACATATTCGGATAATACAGATGCTGCAACACAAACTAATGTTAATGATAAGGCTCTTAGGCCAAAGAAATATGTACCTGCAATTAATGTTGGAAGCATTGCAATAATAACATCTAACATGATATTTTGTGTTGTTTTCTTTGTTCTTATATGAGGAGCTAATTTTTCTATTGAATAAATATTATTCATTAATTGTCCCTCCTATTTTCCTGTTCTATTTGTCTAACTAATTTCTTACCTTCTTTAAAAGTTTCTACTAATGCTATATGAGATGGACAAACAAATGAACATAGTCCACATTCTATACATGTCATTAAATCATTTGCTCTCGCTTCTAAAGCATCTTTATTAGTTATTAATTGATGTAGATTAAATGGTTGTAATCCTATTGGACATACTTCAACACATTTCATACATTTGATACATGGATCTTCTTCAGGTCTTGCTGTCTCTTTAGCACTTAATGCCAAGATTCCATTTGTTGGCTTTTCTAATGGAATACTTAAATCTTCAATTGCTAATCCCATCATTGGTCCGCCTAAAACATATCTTTCGATATCATCTTCAACGCCACCTAATTCTTTTAAAGCATCTGAAATTGGTGTGCCAAATTTTACTAAAGCATTAATCTTTTGCTTCATTGATTCACCAGTAAATGTAACTATTCTTTCATATAGTGGTTTATTATGTACAACGGCTTGTGTTATTGAGTATGCTGTAGTTGCGTTAGAAACAATAACTCCTATAGAGTATGTATGTTCTCCAAATGGAACTTCTTTCCCCAATACAACATCAATAACTCTTTTTTCATCCCCTTGAGGATATTTTGCTTTCGCTACCACTACTTCTATATTATCTTCATTAGCTACAGCTTCTCTCATAGCTTCGATTGCTTCAGGCTTGTCGTCTTCGATTAATATATGTCCTCTTTTTGCATTTAATACATGCATTTCAATCTTAAGCCCAGTTACAATATCTTTAGCAAAATTTCTCATCATTGCATCATCTGATGTTAGATAAGGTTCACACTCTGCTGAGTTAATAATGACATCTTCAACCGGTTCAGGAGGTGTTAATTTAACACTTGTTGGAAAAGATGCTCCACCAAGTCCTGTAATACCCGCTTCATCAATTATCTTTACAATCTCTTCACTTGACATTGTAGTATAATCTCTATTTAATAATTCATAAGCTAATTCATTCTTATGATCATTTTCTATGTACACACATAATACATGAGTTCCTCTTGTAGCAGTGGAATAATCAATCTTTACAACTTTACCAGATACGCTAGAATGAACATTTGCAGAAATAGCCCCAACTTTTTCTCCAATTTTTTGTCCTACTCTAACATAATCTCCTACTTCAACTATTGGTTTCGCAGGAGTTCCAATGTGTTGCAGCATTGGAAATTTCATCAGATCTGGTGCTGATATTTCTATGTACTCTTTACCACGGCTCATTTCCTTTTTGCTAGGAATATGAAATCCGTTTTTAAATGTTTTTCCAAACACCATATATCCCCCTTTTTATTTTTTACTTAATATAAGTAAGCATTTAAATTATAACATAAAAATTCATATTATACATTTATTTAACAAAGGTTTAATAAACTGTATATCATAAAAATAGGATATAGTAAAAACAATTTTACTATATCCTCATATTTACAATTTATTCAATTTTTGGTCTTAATTATAATTTTTATTTATATATATCTAGTGAAAGTTTTTTAAGTAAATTAAAGGCTATCTTAGCTCTTGAACTTGTCATATCAGCATAATAAACATCATATATCTTTTTATTCAGTCTATACTGTTCTCTTACTTTCTTAATATAATTTCTGGTTTCTGCAAATGGTATATTATCATAATCTTTTATATCACCTGTCAAGATATTATTTGCTATCCACCCATCAACATTTCCTATACCCGCATT
>CAMXYZ010000013.1 GCA_947253305.1 uncultured Helcococcus sp. | reverse complement strand
GATATCTTATCTAAATGGGGAAGCTAAAAATATAGTTAATAATTAAGAATATTATTAAAGGGAATTATACAAATGTACAATTCCCTTTTCTGATATCTTATAGTATATTCTCTTTTATTCTATTTAGCTCATCTAATAATTTAGAATTAAATTCATCATCCTTAATATACTTTATATTTATTTTCAAATTAACTTCAGCTGATTTAATTCCAGAAATTATTTGATTTGTAGCGATATCTAATTCTGTATCTATCATTGGATCAGAATATTTTCTTATATCAATAATATGATAATATAGCTTTTCAAAATTAATTATCATATTTAGTGGAGACTTAGCTGCAATTTTATATCCCTCTTGAATTTGAGCATTTCTATGTTCTATTTGCTCTTGATTTGTTTTTGGTAATTTATAAGCATCAAGAACTTTCGTAAAACTTTCTCCATCTTCTTTAATCATCCTATTAAAATATGATTTTAACTCATCTAATTCTTCATAGAATTTTTTGTTCAAAGAATATTTTTGTTTCTTTTCAATCATATTATAAGCTTTCATAATTAAAGCTGAAGCTAGTGCACCATTAAGTGCAGCAACGGAACCTCCACCTGCCTCTGATGTCGGTTTAATTAATATTTCTAAATATTTTTTTATATCCATAATTTACCTACTAAAATCTCTAATCGCTCTTTCAATTTTTCTTTTATCATCTCTTTCCTTTAGAGATTCACGCTTATCATATATTTTCTTTCCTTTACCAATTGCAATGTCTATCTTTATCCTTCCATTTAGATTTTTTACTTCTATTGGTATTAAGGTATATCCTTTTTCAACGACCTTTGAACTTATCTTATTTATCTCTGATTTATTCAAAAGTAATTTTCTAATTCTAGTAGGGTCTTGTTTAGAAAATGAATTCCCATATTCATATGGAGTCACATGCATATTATTTATGAATACTTCCCCATTTCTGATTTGGCAAAATGATTCTTTAATTGATACTTTGCCACTTTTTATACTTTTAACTTCATTTCCTTCAAGAACAATACCTGCTTCATAAAAATCTTCTAAGCTATAATCATGTCTTGCTCTTTTATTTGTCGCTAATACTTTTTTCATACTAATCTTCCACTATTTTAAAATCAATTTCTCTTAAATTAATATCAACATTTTCTACTAAAACTCTTAATTCTTGTCCTAATTCAAATATTCTACCCTTATGTTCTCCAATTATCCTGTAATTTTCTTCGTCAAATTCATAATAATCGTCATTTAAACTTCTAAAGTGAATTAATCCTTCAACAGTATTTTCAAGTTCTACGAATATTCCAAAATTTGTTATAGAACTTACTATACCGTCATATTCATTTCCAATTCTATCTTTCATATATTCACATTTCTTAAGTGCTTCAACATCTCTTTCTGCATCTTCTGCTTTTCTTTCAGTCTCGGAAACATGCTTTGCAATTTTATCTAATTTCTTTAGATAGGATCTTTTAGATTTTTTATAATTATTATGAAGACTCGCCTTTAATATTCTGTGAACAACCAAATCACTGTATCTTCTAATTGGTGCTGTAAAATGAGAATAATTTTCTGTAGCTAATCCAAAATGAATATCTGGCCCTCTTCTATACTCTGCTTTTCTCATTGTTCTTAAAATTAAATTATTGATTAAGAAACTAATCTTTGTTCCCTCAACTTCTTTTAATATTAATTGATAATCTTTAGGATACAGTTCTTTCCCCTTAATCTGTAGTCCAAATTTATACAATTTCGCTCTGAACTCAGAAACTTTTTCGCTATCAGGCATCTCATGAACTCTGTATAAGAACGGAACATCTATATTTGCATAGTGATTACCTACTATTTCATTTGTAACAACCATGAATGATTCGATTATTCTATTAGCAGTTCTTATATCCTCTTCTCTAATATCGACAACTTTACCCTCTTGGTCGAGCACAATTTTAGACTCTTTAAAACTAAAATCGATAACACCATCTTTTTCTTTTTTACTTTTAAGTATTTGATGCAATTCATTCATTAAAAATATTTTATCAATTAAATTTTTATCTTCATAAATGTTTTTCTTGTTTTCTAATAAATCAGATACCTCTTCATATACCAATCTATAATCACTATTGATTACTGATTCATAAAAATTATAATCAATAACATCACCTTTTTCGTCAATTACCATTTTTACAGTAATTGTAAGTCTATCAAGATTTGGATTAAGAGAGCATAAATTATTAGATAATTCTTCAGGCAACATTGGTATTACCCTATCCAATAGATATACTGAATTACCTCTTTCATATGCATCTTCATTAATTGCACTATTCTCTTTTACATAATTCGCCACATCAGCTATATGAACATATAGTTCATAATTATTATCAATTTTATTTATAGAAATAGCATCATCAAAATCCTTTGCATTCTTACCATCAATAGTTACTGTGAATAGATCTCTAAAATCTTTTCTATTTTCTAAATCTTTTTTATCAATATCATTAGGTAAAGATTTTGCATATTCAATTGTTTCGTAGGAGAACTCATCTGGCAAATCAAATTTCTTAGCAATAGCTAGTACCTCAATTCCTATATCATCGATACTACCAAGCACTTCAATTATTTTACCTGTTGGATTTTTATCTTTTTTATCAAAATGTAATATTTCTACTACAACTTTATCATTATGCTTAGCACCATTTATATTTTCTTGCGGAATGAATATGTCATAACCTAATTTATCTCCATCTAAAAGAACAAATCCATATTTTTTTACTTTTTGAAATTTCCCTACCAAAGTTTCTTGATTTCTTTCGAGTATCTCAATAACTTTTCCTTCAGCTTTTTCATTATCAGTCTTATCTTTAATAATCACAATTCTAACTCTATCGTGATGTAAGGCTTTATTTAAATCTGATTTAGATATGAATATATCATCTATAGATTCATCATCTGGAATGAAAAAACCAAATCCTTTTTTATTTATTTCTATTTTACCTTCTAAAGTATTCATCTATATCCTAACCTTTTTAATAATTTAACTTGATAAAAAAAGGCTGTTTCAAATTATGGAACTTGAAGCAGCCTACTATATTTTTATCTTGATAAAATTGTTACAACAATAGTTGAAACAGCAAATATTATTCCTGATGCAACTGTTATATAATGTAATAATTTTTCCTTACCTCTAGAAGCGTGATTAAATAAATGTGCTCCGCCTCCAGTGATTGAACCCATACCTTCTGCTTTTGGATCCATCAATAGTGTAGATACTATAACTCCAACACTAGATAATAATAATAATGCTATAAAAAATGTTTTCATATTAATCCTTCCTTTTCGCAATAATAGAATTATATCAAAAATATTGTATTATTTCAATTTACAGATATAAAATCTTTTATTTTTTCAAATGTACCATCACCGATACCTTTTACATTTTTTATATCTGATATTTTTTCAAATTTATTATTGCTTCTATAATTTATTATCGCCTCTGCCTTTACATCACCAATACCTTTTAATTGCATCAATTCGTCTTTTGTAGCGATATTTATATTTATAAGTTTTGTATTAGATTCTAAATCATTTATTACTGAATTTTCAGTATTCTTTTCATTTTGATTTACTAATAATTCTTGTCCGGTTTCACCATTTTTTAATATATGAATTTTCATTTCATCGTACATTTTTTGAGATAAATTTATTTTACTGATATCAGCATCTTCACAAAGCCCTCCAGCCCTATCTACTGCTTTTTGTATTCTATCTCCTGAAGTAAATTCATATACGCCTTCATTCATTACACATCCAGAAATGTGTACAATTATTTTTTCAATTTTCGTCTCAGTTTCTTTAATTATTTCTTCTAAAGATTCTGCTTGGACTATTTTAGCATCTAAATTTTCTTTAATATCTTCAGTTGTTTCTGCTATTAAATGTTTAATATTATTTCTTTCTTCATTTTTTTCAAATTTATTATAAAATCCAAAAATTATTAATCCTATGGCAATAAAAGCCATAAATATTTTATCAATATAATTTCTTATTTTCATAATAAAACTCCTGGTAAATTTTAAAAATAAAGAATTAATTCCATAATTTCTCTAAATCATAAAACTCCCTTTGTTCTTCTGAAAATATATGAACTATAATATCACCTAAATCCATTAATAACCAAGCTGAATCCCTCAATCCTTCAACTCTATTAACTTCAAATCCAGCTTCTTTGATTTTTTCTTCTATTTCTTCTGAAATAGCTTTAATCTGTTGGCCAGAATTGGCAGTTACAATTACAAAATAATCCGCAATTGTAGTCTTGCCTTTTAGGTCGATAACATTTATATCTTGTCCTTTTTTATCTTCACAAGCTCTCACAACTAGGTCTAGTTTTTTATTCATTATCTCTCCTAATTTGTATTCTATTCTTTATTAAATAGTTTCTTGCTTTCAATGTCTCTATATCAAATATAGTATCTTTTTTAACAAAATAAATCAATTGATTCTTCATTATATAAAGTAATGTTCCATCTAAATCATTTGAATTTTCAAATACTCTATTTCTTATTTGTTCAACGCCATCAAAATCTCTACCCATTTCAATGAAATCGGCTATAAATATTAGCTTTTCTAAAGTCGACATATTTTCTCTTCCAGTAGTATGCCATCTTATAGCATTTAATACATCCTCATCATATATATTATATTCTTCCATTACTACTAAAGGTGCTATAATAGCGTGAGCTATCGAATAAATTTTAAATATCTGATTATAATCTAAATTATATTTATCTTTATATTTCTCAAAATACAATTCTTCATTATTTTTAGCACAATCATGTAGTAATGCTGCATATTGAATTTTTTTCTCGTCTAAATTAAGATTTAATTCTCTATTCAATCTTAAAGCCATTTCATTGACTCTAAGAACATGTTCATATCTACTTTCTGTTAATACATCTTTTAATTTAGATTTTATTTCATTGAAACTCATTTCCATGGATTATGTTCCTTTAAAAATTTAATACTCTTATCTGCTAATATATATCTTGGATATACATCATTTCTTATACTCTCTCTAATCATAGATGAAGAAATTTGCATTTGTAAATCATCAAAATAGTAAATTTTCTTATCTGTTATACTTTGATATTTTTCTACTAAGTCTTTATCATATGGATATCCTGGTCTCTCAAATATTATTAAATTAACTGTTTTAATTAAATCTTCATATTTATACCAAGTATCAATACTCAATAGATTGTCACTTCCAATAATAAAATAATAATCAGCTTTTTCCTCTTCAATTAAAGCGTTGATTATATTTAAGGAATAAGAATTCCCTTCAATATTTTTTTCTATCTCTGATAATGAAAAATATTTATTATCTTTTATAATATCCTTCACCATCTTAACCCTATCATCATAATCCATCAAATTAACATTCTTATGATATGGATTAAATGTTGGAATAAATAGTATTTTATCTAAGTCTAGCCTTATTCTAGCTTGTTCAGCAATTATCAAATGTGCTATATGAATTGGATTAAATGACGCTCCAAGTATTCCTATTTTTCTCATAATATCCCTATGGTAAATCAATTATTTTATCTTTTGATTGTCTATATATTACAAATTTTGAACCCATATGTGAAACTTGTTCTGAATCAGTTTTTTCTAATATTTCTTCTATAGTTTCTTTATCATCAAATAAATTATTTTTTAATATTTTTAATTTAACTAATTCATTCGCTTCTAGGGTATCGTCAATTTGTTTAATTAAATTCTCACTAATACCATTCTTCCCAATAATAATCTTAACGTCCATAGTATTAGATAGAGATTTTAAGTACTTTCTTTGTTTTGAGTTTAACATAATTCTCCTATCCGAAATATTCAATTTCTATTCCACTTATATTAATTATATCTCCATCTTCAACACCTAATTCGATTAGTTGTTGCATAACACCCATATCTTCTAATACTTTCTCAAAATGTCTGATAGATTGATAATCCATAAAATTAGTTCTTCTAACTAATTCTTCAACTGGATTTCCTTCAACAATATATAATTCGTTTTCCTTATAAACTTTAATTGTTCTATCGACTTTAAAGAATTCCTCTAAATCTAATTTATCATATTCTTCTATACTTGTATATTCTTTCTTGATATTTTGTAATCTCTTGAATATATAATATTTTAATTCATCTAGACCTTCTGTAGTCGCTGCTGAAGTTTCAATAATATCTAATTCAGGATAATTTAGTTTGAATAATTCTAAATTATCTTTAGAATTTGGTAGATCCATTTTATTTGCAACAACAAATAAATCTTTATCTGATAATTTGGAACTATATGATTTTAATTCATTCATTATAGTTTCGAAATCATCTATTGGATTTCTACCTTCGCTACCTGACATATCAATAACGTGAACTAATAATCTAGTTCTTTCGATATGCTTTAAGAAAGTTAATCCTAATCCAACGCCTTCACTAGCACCTTCTATAACTCCTGGAATATCGGCTAATAGAAATGAATTCTCGTCATCAATTTTTACAACTCCTAAATTTGGTATCAATGTTGTAAAATGATAATTCGCAATCTTTGGTTTCGCATTAGAAACAATTGATAATATTGAAGATTTACCAACATTAGGCAATCCAATTAAACCTGCATCGGCAATTAATTTTAACTCAAGTATAACTTCTATTTCTTGAGACTTCTCACCTGGTTCGGCAAATCTTGGTGCTTGTCTAGTGGAATTTTTAAATTTAGTATTTCCTTTTCCACCTCTACCACCTTTTAATATAGTGAACTCTTCATTATCTTCAACTAGATCATATATGATTTTGTTTGAATTAGCTTCTCTTATTATAGTTCCTACTGGCACACGAATTATTAAATCTTCACCTTTTTTTCCATATCTATTTTTATTCTTACCAGGCTCTCCATTTTCAGCGAAAAAATGTCTCTTATACTTAAAATCAATTAAAGTACTTACATTAGAATCGGCACGAAATATTACACTTCCCCCATTTCCTCCATCTCCACCTGCCGGACCGCCTGATGGTTCAAACTTCTCTCTTCTCCAAGCTATAGCTCCATCGCCACCAGCTCCAGATCTTAAGAGAATCTTTGCTACATCTAAAAACATATTTACCTCTCTAGTTTATTAAAAAAAATATCCAGAATTGAATCCTGGATATATAGATTATTATTAAGCTAATTTTTCTTTTGGATATACACTAACTTTTTTTCTATCCTTGCCAAGTCTTTCAAACTTAACAACTCCACTTTCCAAAGCAAATAATGTATCATCTTTACCAATTCCTACATTTTCACCTGGATGAATCTTTGTACCTCTTTGTCTTACTAAGATATTTCCAGCTAATACGAATTGTCCATTAGTTTTTTTTGCTCCAAGTCTTTTTGCTCTTGAGTCTCTACCGTTTCTTGTTGAAGATACCCCTTTTTTACTTGCAAAAAATTGTAAATCTAATTTTAACATTTTATACCTCCACGTAGTATAATTCTATATATTTATTATAACTTTCAACAGTTGAAATTACCCCTAGTTCTAATTTTTTCATTATTAAATTAAAACTTTTTTCCTGCTCTTCATCTAATTCTTTAATCAATTTAAATGTGATTAAGTCATTATCAATTTTATATTCAATATAATCTTTTAATTTAAGCAAGTCGGTCATTGTGTCTATAGTATTATATACAAGCATGCTTACTGCTGCACATACAATGTCTTTTCCACTTTCATCATATTCTGCGTGACCACTTATATTAAATCCAACTATTTTATCTTCTTTTTTTTCAAATACAACTTTTATCATTATCCTATTGAATTTATTCTAACTCTTGTAAATGGTTGTCTATGACCTTGTTTCTTTGAATAACCTTTTTTAGCTTTGTATTTGAAAACTACAATCTTACGATTCTTTCCATGTTCTAAAACTTCTGCTGAAACTTTAGCGCCTTCAACAAAAGGACTTCCAACTTTTACTCCACTTTCATTTGAAACTAGTAAAACTTCATCAAAGTCAACTGTTGAACCTTCTTCAACATTTAATTTTTCGATTTTTAAGATATCGCCTTCTTTAACTTGATATTGTTTACCACCTGTTTTTATTACTGCGTACATGTATCTTCCTCCTTTATTTTTATTCTCGCTGATTAGGTGACTATGCTTTTAACCCATATCATGCGGTTTAGATACTCGACAAGTATAACATTTTACAAGATTTTTGTCAAATCAATATATTATAATTTCTAATAATTCTAAATTAGAATATCCCATTATTTTATGTTTAATATTGTACTCAATAAATTTAGATTTTAATTCGTCAATAATCTTTTGCTTATTTTCATTATTAAGCCTAATAAAGTCGATAATTATCATCTTTTTTATTTCTCTCAGCTTTAATTGAATAGCAATTTCTTCTATAGCTTTAATATTTACTTCATAAGACATTTGCTCTTTATTTGAATATTCTTTATTATAACCTGAATTAACATCAATTACTGTAAGCGCTTCCAATTTCTCGATTACTATTGAGATATTATCTATTTTAATTTTCTTACTCTCTAATAATATCAAGTCTTTATTTATTAGAGAATCATACTTTGGATTAAAATTGGTATCATATTGAGTTCCCTCAATTTTAATATTGGATATAATATCTCCATCATAATCCTCTATAAATCTATCTAGATAATTTGATAATATTAATAATTTAGGAGTTGGAAGATAGTTTTTTTCTAATAAGACCTTTTCAAATTTATCTTCTAATATCATATATTGTTCTTTAATCATATCATCATCTATATCTTTAGATATTATGATAAATGGATATTTATATTTTTTAACAATACTTTTTGAGTTAGGATTTGCATAGGGTACTAATTTTATATCTTTATGATATAGACTTAGGTACTCACTTATTTCGTACATTTTTTGATCATAGCTCTGTTTTACTAGTTCGACTATAATCTGTTCACCTACTTTTATATCATTAAATCTATTAGAAGATTTTAGTATTGCATCCTTGCCTTCACCTATATCTACAATAAAAGCATCCATTGATTTTAAATAATCTTTAACTCTTCCTCTATAAATATTTCCTATTAATCTATTTGATAGATTTGTGTATTTAATTAATCTATTATTTTTAACTTCTCCTAAAAATAAATCCGAGTCTTTACTTAACTCGGATTCATTTTTATAGATAAATCTAAAATTTTTACTCATTTAAATATTCCTTTAATTCTTTGGATAAAAGATTTTTTTTGAGGATTAAGTAATGTATTATTCTGTAAATTATCAATTAATATCTTTAAATCTGATTCATTATCATTGAGATAACCATATATTTTATTATTGTCATATACTCTATTATTGTCTGTGATAATAAGTTTTTCATTTTCAATAATATTATCTAAATCACTAGAATATATGATTTCTTCATTAGGTAGATTTGATATATCTAATTTATCATCTATCAATATTAATATATTATCATAGTCCACACTTTCAATATCATTTAAAATAGAATTAAAGTCATATTCTTTCACCTTCATCTTATACGAAGATGGAACTATATCAATATTATCATCTATTTCAATACTTACTTGTTCTAAATCTACAATATTATTCAGATAATCTGAATTATCGTATATAATTTCATCAATTATATCAAAATACATTTCCAGATCTCTATTTTCCTGAATTAGACTTAATATTAAATTCTTTCCTTCCATATTATTAATAAGATTTGGAAGATATTTCTTAAATTTATCATTTACTCTTATTACATATAGCATATTTTTTCCTATAATTTAATCCTCAGTTAAATTTTCTTGAGGTTTTTCATCTTTCTCAATTCTCTCATTTGTAAATCTTTCATCATTTTTTACATATTTAAAATATGAATAAATTATATCGGTATTAATCTCATTTGCAATTGACGATACAGACCCTCCAATAACTACTGTAAATATTGCAATTTCAGGATCATTATATGGAGCAAATGCAAGCTCAGATACAGCCAGTAATTCGTCACCGGTTATAGGGTCGACTCTCAATTGAGCAGTACCAGTCTTTGAACCGACTTCAAATGGTAGATTTTTTCTATTTGTATAACCATTATATAAAGAAGCTCTTCTCATACCTTCTTTTACATCTCTAAAATATTCAGGATTGACATCTACAGTTTCTGATTTAACTTCATTTGAAAATATAGTTTTATCATTTAGATAATTCTTAATTTCTTTAACTAATGTAGGTTGCACTTTAACTCCCTCGTTTGCAACTATCGAAGCTAAATTTACTAATTGTAATGCTGTATAAGCATTTTGTCCCTGTCCTATGGCCATATTGACTGAGTCTGATTCAGTCCATACAGACATATTTAGATATGAATATTTAATAATGTCTGCTAATCCATCTATTTTACCTTCCAAAGGTTCCTCTGCTTTATACCCCATGCGCTCAATATTATCAATAACTTCATCTCTTGTCATAGTATTTCCATCATCTACCCAAGATAGTATTGTTCTTAAATCATCATTTATTTCTTTCTCTGATTTATTTGCATTATCCTTTATATATTTCTCTAAATTACCATCTAATTCTATTCTAAGCATAGATTTAATTAAGGCTTTTTTCCCCTCTATGCTTGGGGATAATCCTGAAGATTCAAAAGGCACATTAATCTCAATATTAGTTGGATCTTGAAGCCCTAATCGCTTAGTCATACTTTGTACATCTTTCAATTCTACCTTAATATCATTATCTCCCTCTTGTCTTGGATTATAACCTAAACCTAAAACATAGAAGTAATAGTTGGATGAAACCTTCAATGCATCATAAAGATTAAGTGGTCCCCAAGCAGATCCAGTCAATGTATAAATAAGGTCATTATATCTAGTTGAGCCCAATTGAATATAACCGAAGTTATTTATAGTTGAATTTGGATTTAATCCATTTTCTAATGCTGCAAGTGACATTACAATCTTAAATGTAGAACCTGGTGTATACGCTTGAAACGCATTATTTAAAATCGGCCTTGGAGCGTACAAATCGTCATCTTCGTAATCATTTAATTTATTCCAGTCATAATTTGAAATACCATTTACAAAAAGGTTCGGATTATATGACGGATATGATGCTAATGATAATATTTCTCCAGTTTTAACATTCATAACAACTGAAGCTGCTGATGTTGCCTCTACAGATGATTCTAATATTTTATCTTCATAAAATGATTTGTATAAACTTCCATGCTTTATAGAATCAATAGCGTCTGCTAAGATTTCTTCTACGGAGCTTTGTAAATTAATATCTAATGTAGTATATAAATTGTTTCCAGGTATTGAACTTGTTTCCTCAATCACATCTGTCGTATTTCCATATACATCAGTAAATACTAATTTTTTACCTTTCGATCCCCTCAGAGTATCTTCGAAACTTTCTTCCAATCCGGTCTTTCCAACACTATCATTTGGATCATATTTTTTATATTCTACATATTCTTCTATTTCATCACTTTCTGATATTTTCCCAATATAACCGAGTACATGAGAAGCAAGATTACCATTAGGATAATATCTGCTTGGTTGTACAACAACTTCAATTCCTATATCATTTGGCATTTGATCTTCTATCTTTTTAACAGCATCCTTATTTAAATCTTTCGCTATAGTAACTGGATTATATGAAAGGAATCCTTGACTATTAATATTTGCATATACAGACATTAATGCAAACATTATATAATCATTATCTAATTCTAATTCATATTCGTTCTTCCTCTTTTCAAAAAGTTGTTCAACTGTCAATTCTTCTTTATTTAGAAATAAATCTTTTTTATCTTTTAAATATGTGTATTCCCAGGAATTAATATAAATTCTAGGATATATATTTTTTTCAAATAAAGATCTTTGGGAAAGAATTATTATTTGATCATTTAAAATAAATTGATCTAATACATTATTATTCTCTGATAAAGATATTAATTCTTGAACGATTTCATCATTCTCATATGTTTTTCCATCTTTGTATTTTAATTCTACTTTATTATCATCTATAACAGTATATTCAATATTTGTATTTATCCCTTTCTTTTCCAATTCATTTATTAAAATTGAAGCTGGAATAACAATACCTTTTTTGGTCTCATAAGCTTTAGTTAATAGATTTTCTATTGAATTATCTTTTACTAGATTTAAAAAGTCTGATTTTGCATCGGAATCCAATGTTATTTTATCCGAAAATTTATTTAAAAATGATTTGTGTTCTATGTATTTATTATCATAAGAATATACCAAATCTGACAATACAATATTATTATTTATATTTTTTTCTTCAAGTATATCATATACTATTTTTCTACTAATTGGATGAGATAATAAATAATTAATAAAACTAGAATCATCCTTTAATTCAGAAATTAAAAAGCTAATTGGACTAGTGTCGTGATCAATAGTTTTATCTTTTATTAATTTTTCATAAACATCATTCTTTTCAAATTCAATCTTTATTTGTTTATCAAATATAAATTTTAAAGGTAAATTTTTACCTCTAGAAACTAAATATTCATTTACTCTTTTTAATGGGAAAAATTTTATATTTTCATCTATGTTATAAGATGAATAGAGAATTTTTTCTAATAAATCATTTTCTTGTATTAAATTAATAACTTTTTCATCTGGAGAATTTTTTTCTGTAAAATAATCATTTTTATTTTTATATTGATAAGTATATATATCAAATTCAAAATCAGAAAGATAATTAATACCTTCTTCTTCAAAAATTCGAATTAAATGTTGCATAACTAGATTTTTACGATTATCTTCAATCTCGTTGAATCTATCACTATACGCATTTACATTATAAATTGCTCTATTTGAAGCTAATTCATTTCCATTTCTATCGTAAATTATTCCTCTTGATGCATCATTATCAATTTGCTTAATCCTGTTATTATCAGAAAAATCTCTGTATACATCTCCTTCAACTATTGTTAACTTAAATAATCTTAAAGATAAAACAATAAAACAAATAAAAAATACAAGAAATATAAAATTAAGTCTTTTTCTTTTCATATTTTCTCCTAAATATATTTTCTATTTTGTGTTTTTTCGATAAATTGCGCGATAAAATAAATTATTATCATAATTAATCCAGATACAATTAATTGTACATATATTCTTGAAAAGAAAATATTGAATCCATCAAAAATCGAAATTTTTGTTGTATAATACATTCTAAATAATCTGAATATATTCTCTACAAAAACGGATATTATAAGAAATAATAACGCATATAGTATGCTATAATTTTTCTTATAGTCGAATTTCATAGTATAATATGCTATTAAATAGAAAAATAAAGCTTTTGCTCCCAGAACACCATCAAATATTACATCCTGCAATAAACCTTGGAATATAGCATAATACACTATTCTTTCATTATCATTAAATAGAGATAAAATTATAATTAAAGGGATGGTTATACTAAAAATATAACCATTAATATTAAATCTAGATAATACTGTTAAATCTAATAATATATTAAATAAAAATAATAATATTAATTTTATAGATCTCATACTAATTATCCCCTTCTATTACAAATACATTGTATAGTTTTGAAAATTTAACTGGGCTCTTGATAGTTACCAATTGTCTCAATCTATCTTCACTCATTTCCGAATTTAAAACTTCTCCGATATATATTCCTCTTCTATATCTACCGCCAGTACCCGCTGTAAATATTTTATCTCCAGACTTAAGCTCAGCCTCATCTAGCATATAGGCATTTAGATTACCATCTATACGATTATCTATAATCCCATTGATTTTAGTTTCATTATGATAAAAAACAATATTATATGTTTCATCCATTATAGAAGAAACAGTCGCGGATGTTGGAAACACTTCCTCTACTAATCCAACTAATGCCCCCTTAATATTAGAGGCATCATCGCTATATGAGCTAACTACAATATCCCCAACTTTAACACCATTTACAGAACCTTTATTAATATTGAACTTTTTATAGTATTCATCATTATTAAGCATAGTAATTTTAGCTTCGATTCCTTTAATATTATTTCTAAATTCAAACTCTTCTTTCAATTCTTGACTTTCGCTCACTACTGATTCTAATGTATTAATTTTATTAATTAGATCTTGGTTTTCTATTGTCAATTTATTTACTAAATCTCTATTTGCTTTTGTTCCAAACATTGAATCTACAACCGAAACAAATGAACTTGATACAAATGAACTAAGCTCTGCAAATGGAGCTGTTATGATATTGGAAACTTTAGATGTCAATTGGCTTGTTTTCGGACTTAAAATTCCTAAACTTATAATTAATAATAAACCTGCCAATCTAATATAATGTTTTTTATTTGATCTTTTATTTCTATAATATAACATACTATTTCCTACTACCTGTATATTTTGTCAAATCACTAATTACTTCACCTGCACCATTAACAGAGTCTTCCTCTGGAGTATTCGATTTATTAATCTTAACTCCAATTTCTTCATAAAGAACTTTATCTAATCCTTTTAATTTACTTAGACCACCTGTTAAAAATATTCCATTTTCTAGAATATCTCTAGATAATTCAGGAGGATTTTTTTCTAAAACTGATTTTATAGCATCAACAATAATGTTAATTCTATGCATTATCGCATCTTTTATATCTGAAGCAAATATTTCAATATTTTTTGGCATACCAGTTTTCATATCTCTTCCACTTACTTCTTCATTAATGTCTTCCTTAATTTCATCGACAGTCGCCAATTTATCTTTTAATTTATTAGCCGTATTCTCACCAATTTTTACTGAATATTTATTATAAATATAATTGATAATATCACTATCTAATCTATCACCACCAAAGTTAAGGTTTTTGGAAATAACAATACCATTTAAATTTACTATTGCTATTTCTATATTTCCCGCTCCAAGATTTACTATCATTCTTCC
Organism: uncultured Helcococcus sp.; assembly: GCA_947253305.1. Lineage (GTDB taxonomy): Bacteria > Bacillota > Clostridia > Tissierellales > Peptoniphilaceae > Helcococcus. Next base: position 2,364 of record CAMXYZ010000013.1, on the reverse strand, counting down.
ATTGGTATCACTTAAATTAATCCCCCCACCGATAGCACTTGAAATTGCAGATTCAATTATATAAACTTCTCTTGCACCTGAATAAATACAAGCATCTTCAATAGCTCTGATTTCAATATCTGAAACATTTGCAGGTGCTGTTATAATTACTTTTGGCTGAACTAAAGTAAAATTAGGAACAGCCTTTTCCATACAATATTTTAATAATATTCTGGTAATATCAAAATCTGATATAGTACCATTTTCAAGAGGCTTAACTATTCTTATAAAATCTGGAGTCTTGCCTATCATTTCTTTAGCTTTATTTCCAATTGCAATAACATCACCATTTCTTATATCTATAGCAACTGAAGATGATTCATTTAATACAACTCCGCTATCTACTTTATATACTAAAGTGTTTTCTGTACCTAAATCAATAGCCAAATCCTTACTAATTATGTTAAATAACTTCATCCTAAACCTCTTACTAAATTTTTCTCCCTTAAACTCGTATATCGTCTATCTCCAACAATTATATGATCTAATACTCTTATCCCTATATATTCCCCTGCTTTTACTAATCTCTGTGTTATATGTATATCCGCCTCACTTGGTTCTGGGTCACCACTTGGATGATTATGAGTAAGTATTATAGAATTTGCATTTTTCATAATTGCATGCCTAAATACCTCTCGCGGATGTGCCAGAGATTGATTTATAGTGCCAACTGAAACGGTTTCAACACCGATTATTCTATTCTTTGTATTTAATAAAATAATTGAAAATTCTTCTTTGTGAGAATTTCTAAAATGTTCAAATAAAAAATCTGCAATACTTTGAGGACTACTTATGCATGCATCATTTAATTTATCTACGCTTGATAGCCTCTTTCCAAGTTCAAGTCCCGCAATAATTCTACTTGCTTTAGACATCCCTATTCCCTTTATTTGCATCAATTGTTGAACACTTGTATATAACAAAGCAGTTCCACTAATCTCATATTGTAATAAATCATTCGCTAATCTTATTGCATTCTTTTCCTTTGTACCTGATCCTATTAGAATTGCAAGTAACTCAGCATTATTCAAAGTATTAATCCCATAATTTAACAATTTTTCCATAGGTCTTTCATTAACATCAATTTCTTTTATCGTATAATTGTTCATATTGGCTCCTTATTTTAATATATCTATTTTTTTCAAGTGAGAAGCCACATTATATGATCCTAATCCTACAAAATATCCTGTTACAATTGCTATTAATGTTAAAAAAGGTAGATAGTAAGTATATATCAATGGTGACTTCAAAATAAAACTCGCAGCAGTAATCTGTGCAAAGTTATGTGAAACAGCTCCAATTATACTCACCCCTATAATACTAAATATCTTAGATTTTTCACTAAAATATTTTAATGAGATCCACATCATTATAGTGCTAAAAACAGCACCTACAAAACTATAAATGAAACTAGGCCCAAGCCCAATTATCATCATAAGTAGTACGGATTTTAATGTTGCAACCAACATCCCTCTTCCAAATCCATACATTATTAAAGTTACTAATATTACCATATTTGATAATCCTAATTTTGCACCTGGCATTACAAATGGTATCGGTATCATTTTTTCTATTAAAGACACAGCTAGTGCCATCGATACTAGCAAAGCTGTGTATACTACATTTTTTAAATCATTATTCATAAAATTAAAAAGCTAAGTTGTCAATAATTCCATTATTAGGTGTTTCAGATTTAATTTCAACAACTAATCTATTAGGTAAACAAACAAGTAATTGTCCCTCTTTACCAATACTTCCTTGTTTAATACATAATTTATCTAAACATGATGCTTCTATAATCCTAACTTCGTCATCATTAAACTCTAAAACATTTCTTCCAAATTCCGTCTCAACTACTAAAGTCTCTCCTCGCTTTTTATCAGTAAAATTAATCTTATTAACTTCCTCTCCATTAACTTGTATACTTACATATAAAGTTTCATTTTTTATAGTTAATTTAGGAATTAAAAAAGCAAAAGTTATACTAAAAATAATTAAAACGACAACTAAAACTTTATCTCCTTTTGTTAATTTCATATGTCTCCTAATAATATAATTTAATTACATCAATTAATATTATACAATATTTAACAGTATTTTTTAAGTTAATTTTATATTCTTATTCTTTTTTATAAAAAATACTTCAAACGATAAAACATTTGAAGTATCAAATAGCATATTAATTAAAATTCTTATTTTTGAACTATTTCGCCTGCTTTCCTAGATTTTTTTATAATCTTTTTCTTTACTTTTATTTATAATCATTATATAAATTATAATATAATACATTTTTATCAAAAATTTGATAAAAAGTCTTATAACTGT
>CAMXYZ010000012.1 GCA_947253305.1 uncultured Helcococcus sp. | reverse complement strand
CAGTTATGATTGCTCAAGCAGCTATAGAATCTGGTTATGGAAAATCAGGGCTATCAGCAGCTCCTAATTACAATTTATTTGGAATTAAGGGACAGTATAAAGGACAATCAGTAGAATTTAGAACATTTGAATATACTCCAAATGGTACTAGATACGAGATAAAAGCTCATTTCAAAAAATATCCTTCCTACAGAGAATCATTAGAAGATTATGTAGAATTACTTACAGGATATGGTGTAGAAGGATCATGGTTATACAATTTCTATTATGGAGCTAGAAGATCACAAACATCTTCATATAAAGATGCAACAGCTCATCTAACAGGAAGATATGCGACATCTCCATATTATGCAAGTTCGTTAAATGAATTTATTGAAGAATATAATTTAACAAGATTTGATTAATAACAAAAAAAGGTCAGGATAGTGATTATTCTGACCTTTTACTTTTAAAGCATTATTTATTATTTTCTACAAATTTCTTAACTAGATCTTTAGATACATATTTTATAGACCTAGCGTCATTTGCTCTATATTGAGTACCAAATATCCACATACCAATAGCGTATAGATTTTTAAATTCTCCATATTTTTTGCTTAATATTCTACATTCTGGCCACCTTACATTTATAAAATCACCATTTATATCCGGATCGATAATTTTTTTATTATATAGATTATTGATTAATTCATTTGTCTTAGTGTTTCTTTTAATATTGAAGTCGAATCCAGTTGTATTAATTAACACATCCATTTCCACATTTTCATCCGCACTAACTTCAAATTTATTATTCTTATATTTTATATCTTCAAGACCCATAATAATTTTCATTTTATTTTCTTCGATACTTTCAAGTATCCATTCTATAGTTTTAGGTGGAGTTAGAGTTTTGAAAGAGTCCAGCATAGTAGAATATTTCGACATCAATCTATCTATATCGTTATTTGACAGATATCCATATAGTTTTGCAAAATATTTGGTGAAAACTTCAAAATAATCTATGACTAGTGCGATATCTTGAGGTTTTTCTTCTAATAATTCTTTATATAATTCTAAATCTATGTCTTTAACTCTATTGTAGCAATCTATAAAATCGACATCTGTAGATTTAAAGTCACTATCAATTAATTGTAGGATATTATCTAAAAGAATGAATCCGTTATTTTCTTTTAATTGTTCTTCAATCCATTCATCACTCATAGAAAACTTATAATTTTGATTTTCTAATTCTATATGAGGAATATTAAAAATTGAACTTCTAGCTAATATATATAATGGATATTTTAAATTGTATTCTTGAAGAATATATCTAAATATATCTAGGCTTGTAGCACCAGCACCCATTATTCCTATCTTCTTATCATAAGGTAAGTTTGATAGTTTTTCATCCATAGGATATGGATTATGAATATAATTATCTTTATCCTTTAAATCATAAAAATCCTTATAATCTGGATGACCAATTGATAAGAATATTGCATCAAAACATATATCTTCCCAGTTATCGGTTTTAATTTTATATTTATCATTCTCTAATATTTCAATATCCACAACTTCTTTATGTACTATATTAACATTCTTATGTTCATAATATTTTTTATAAAAATCTTTTAGATATTCTCCATAATAATTACGAGGAACCATTTCCTCAAAGCCCTCTGGATTATCTATATTGGAATTAAGCCATTTGATAAATCCGTCTTCATCTTCAGACATGCTCATATATTTATTATCTACATTTAAATATTTATATTCTGATTCTTTTTCATATGGAAAACCCGGCCCCAAATCTTTTCTTTTTTCAAATACATAGATATTATTTCCCTCGACAAAGTTATTATCGAATAAATTTTTTAATATATTTGAACCGGCAAGTCCCGCGCCTATAATTGCAATATTCATAAAACCTCCCAGAAATGCTATTAGTTAAAGAGTGTATTTTCTTCATTAAATAAATATATTTGTATTATATCATAATAGATATCATTTCATTGGTGTTTTACGGGACAAGTTAAAATTAATTAATTTTTAATTGAAGCTAAATCGATTCATAGTTAATAAAGTGATTAATATTGTGATATAATATTCTATTATACAAGGAGTTATTATGAATAAAGAGATAAAGAAAACTAGCATAGGAGGTCAGGCTCTTTTTGAAGGTATATTGATGAAGGGGCCATATGAAACGGCTATATCAATTAGAAAGCCTGATGGGGATATAGAAACTACTATTGCTGATAGAACAGAACTAGCAAAAAAATATAAAATATTTAATTATCCATTTTTCAGGGGAATTGGAGCACTATATGACGCAATTACAAATGGTTCTAAAGCTATAGATTATGCATTAAGCTTTTATGAAGAAGATGAAAAGTCTAAAGATAAATCTCCATTTAGAGAAAAGCTTGATAATATATTGATGAGTTTAACCACAGTTATTACATTTGTAGCTTTCATATTAATATTCCTATTTTTACCTAATTGGATAACAAATAAATTTAAGGAAAATATTAATTCCATATTTGTATTAAATCTAATTGAAGGTTTAATAAGAGTTATTTTATTTTTGATATATGTAATACTTATTGGTCAAATTAAAGATATAAAAAGAGTTTTTAAATATCATGGTGCTGAACACAAGACAATAGCTTGTTATGAGCATGGGGAAGATTTAACTGTTGAAAATGTAAGAAAACACTCTAAACTACATCCAAGATGCGGAACATCTTTTATGTTTAATATGGTAATAATATCGGCTTTTGTATTGTCATTTTTTGGATGGCCAAATCCAATAATTAGACTTATTACAAGAATATTAGTAATACCTTTATTAGTTGGTGTAACTTATGAACTTAATAGATGGATGGGAAGATCAGATAGTCTCTTATCAAGAGTTTTGGCGAAACCAGGTATGTTTGTTCAATATATAGGGACTGTAAAAGAACCTTCAGACGATATGATAGAAGTTGCAATTGAAGCGATGAAAAGAGTGATTCCAGAAGATGAGCATGCAGATGAATGGTAATAAATTTAGAATTAAAGATTTATTAGAAGGAGATTTTGAATACACCAAAATCATAATTCAATATATCTTTGATTATACTCAGGCTGATATTTTTAATAATAAAGAAAGAATACTAACAGATTTCGAAGTGGAAGAATTCATGAGAATTCAAAAAAAATTGTCTGAAGGCTCACCACTACAATATGCTATAGGTAAATGGAGTTTTTATGGCAGAGATTTTATAATTAATAGCGATGTGCTTATACCAAGACCTGAAACAGAATTACTTGTAGATTATGTATTGAAAGAAGAATTAGATAATAAAAAAATATTAGATATTGGTACCGGTAGTGGTGCAATAGCTATATCTCTTGCTCTTGAGTCTAAAGCTCATATTACAGCATCAGATATATCAGAAAAAGCAATTGAAATCGCAAAAATAAATTCTAATAATTTTGGGGCAAATATTGAATTTATTCAATCAGATATTTTTGAAAATATAGATGAGATATTTGACTATATAGTTTCAAATCCGCCATATTTAAGTGAGGAAGAATACGATAATGTCGATGCTTTACTTTATAAAGAACCTAAAAACGCTTTAGTTGGTGGGAAAGAAGGATATGAAATATATGAAAGAATTATTAAAGGCGCAAAAAAACATCTTAATAATAATGGTAAAATATTTCTAGAAATAGGATATCTACAAGCAGAGATAGTAAGTGATTTGCTTTTAGAAAATGGATATAATAATATAAAAGTGATAAAAGATTATAATAATTTAGATAGATTAATGATAGGGGAATTATGTTTGAACAATTAGAAACTACTAAGGAAAATTTTTATAAATTGGAAAAAGAGCTGGCTTCAGCAGAACTTTTATCTAACATGGATGAATGGCAAAAAGTAAATAAGGAATACAATAATTTAAAACCAATAGTAAAAGCTTATGAAGAATATAAATCAAATCAAAATACTATTGAAGAAAATAAAGAATTACTTCAAGAAGCAGAAGATGAAGATATGAAAGAAATGCTTAATGAAGAAATTAAAGAATCTGAAGCTAAACTAGAAGAATTAGAAGAGCAAATTACAATTCTATTAATTCCAAAAGATCCTAATGACGACAAGAATGTTTTCGTTGAAATTAGATCAGGAGCTGGTGGAGACGAAGCTGGATTATTTGCTGGAGATTTATATAGAATGTATCAAATGTATGCTTCTAAATCAGGCTTTAAGACTGAAGAGGTAGAATTATCTGAGCAAGGTGTTGGTGGAATCAAAGAAGTTATATTCATGGTGAAAGGTGATGGTGCATATTCTAAATTAAAATATGAATCTGGCGTACACAGAGTTCAAAGAGTTCCACAAACAGAAACACAAGGTAGAGTTCACACATCAACAGCTACAGTAGCAGTGCTTCCAGAAGCGGAAGATGTAGATATTAATATTAATGAAGCGACTGATTTAAGAATTGACTATTTTAGAGCTTCAGGTGCTGGTGGACAACATGTTAATACGACTGACTCAGCTGTTCGTATAACACATTTACCTACAGGAATAGTTGTGTCAGTACAAGATGAGAAATCACAGCACAAAAATAAAGCAAAGGCTATGAAGATACTGTATGCAAAAGTATATGAAAATGAATTGCAACAACAGCAACAAGAACTTTCGGATGAAAGAAGAACTCAAGTTGGTACAGGAGATAGATCTGAAAAGATAAGAACTTATAATTTCCCTCAATCAAGAGTAACAGATCACAGAATAAATAAGACAATTCATCAATTAGATAGTTTCTTAGATGGCGATATTGAAGAAATGATAGAAGCTCTAATTGTTGAAGATCAAAGTATGAAATTAAAGAAATCCCAAAATATAGAATAAAAGAAAAGGGGAATCCATGAGTAATAAAAAGGATTTATACATTGATAATTCTCTAATATTAAATACAACAGGTGATAATTTATTTGATGATATCTATATAGAATATAATTCCTTGCCAGAAATTAATTTTGACGATATAGATACAAGTGTTGAATTTCTAGGCAAGAAGATTTCATTTCCTTTAATAATAAATTCTATGACAGGTGGGACAGAAAAGGGATTAGAAATAAACGAAATTTTATTTACTTTAGCTCATGAATTAGACATTGTTCTTGGAGTTGGTTCACAGGAAGAAGAAATAGATGATGAGGAATTATCTCTATTTTTTCTAGGGGATATGAATGATGATATTAATGAGAATACAATTATTCTTTCTAATTTGAGTGCAAGAGCTAAAAAAGAAGATGTTAAAAAAGCTATGGATAAAATTCATAGTAAGGGAATATGCTTATATCTTAATCCGGCCCAAGAAGCTGTAAGCTATGATGGGAATAAAGATTTTACTGGAGTTTTAGAAAATATCGAAGAAATTGTTAAAGAATACGGTGATAAAGTCATAGTTAAAGAAAAAGGCATGGGCATGAATAAGGCCACAATAAAAAAACTGGTTAATGCTGGAGTTAAAAATATAGATGTTTCCGGTTATGGTGGAACAAATTTCATTGAAATGGAAAATCTAAGAAATTATAGAAATGATTTTTCTGAATTATACAATTGGGGCATTCCTACAGCTAAATCCATATTGGATGCGAGAGAAGTAAGTAAAGATATTAAAATAATTTCTTCAGGCGGTATAAAAACAGGACTTGAAGTTGCGAAGTCAATTATTATTGGTGCAGACTATGTAGGTGTATCTGGAGAATTATTAAGATATTTATTACATGGTGGTTATGAACAAGCTAAAAAATATATTGAAGACTTAATGTATAAGACTAAAATAGTTATGTTTTTATTAGGTGTAAAAAATATTGAAGAATTAAAGAAAGTTGATTATAAAATTATCGGGAAATTAAAAGAATTGATGGAAAAATAATTTTGAATGGAATTGGAGTATACAATGATAGAGAACAACAATCCTCAGCAGAGAATAGTGACTAAATCGCATTTGATATTTATTAAGGTGATTAATTTCGTATTATTAATTACAATAGGATCTTTATTATATGAATTAACTAAAAAAGATTCTTATTATTACTCCTATTTTTTACTAGGGGGAGTATTCGTATTGAAGGGGATTAGTCAATATATTTATTATAAAAATAATAATACAAAAAAAGATTTAGTTCTAGCCATTATACTTGCAATTATTGGTATATCGATGATGGCATTTCCATTGATGTAATTTTACAAAAAAGGCACTTATTTACTCGATTAAATTTAATCATTTCGAGTAGTAAGTGCCTAAATTAATTATTTTGTACTTTTTACAAATACATTTACTTCTTGTACATTGAAACCAAGCATTGTATGAATTTGTTCTTTAATTGTTTTTTGAACTAAATTAGCTGTATCATATAGATCTATACCATCATCAACAATTACACTTAGTGCAATTTTAATATTATTATTGTTATCTACAACACTAACAATTCCATCTTTTCTATTTTTTTCAATTTTATTATTCTTATATCCTATTACATAAATTACACCTTCTACAGTTAGTGCAGTTTCAGCAATTAGTTGATCGATAAGATCATCAGATATTTTTACTGATCCATTTTTAAATCCTGTCATAATCGTCTCCTTACATAATTATTTTCATATTCATTTTATATTTATATATTATATTATATCAATAATTATATGAAAAGTATTGTTTTATTGCAAATTAGATTTAAATAGTATTTAATTCAATTAATTATATGTTAGAATATACTATATAGAAGGGGATAGTATGAGAAGTAATAGATTATTTGGAATAGACTTTTTAAAGACATTAGCGATAATCGCTATAGTAATATATCACATTAATGTCCATCTATTATCTGGAGGATTTATAGGAGTAGATTTATTCTTAGTTATCTCAGGATATTTATTGGCGCATTCTTTAATTAAAAATAGAGATAAAAGTTTAAAAGAAATCATTGCAAAACGAATTAGCCAATTATGGCCTGCATTATTTGTGATGGTGTTTTTTGTTATGATTGCAATTACTTTATTTAATTATAAAGTATTAAATGCATCACATTTAGATGGTTCTTCTAGCTTATTATTCTTGACAAATTGGAGTTTAATATTTAATAAGATTGGATATTTTGATAGCTTTATAGTAAATCCGTTCAAACATTTGTGGTATATTTCGGTACTCGTACAATCAAGTATAATAATCACCATATTATTTAAGATATTTATTCAAATTAATATTAAAAAATATAATATGTTCGTGATTTTAATGATACTCATGGGAATTACTAGTTTTACACTTCAACAAGTTCTTTTTGACCCTTCAAATGTATCTAGAGTTTATTACGGTACAGATACTAGAATTTATACAGTTATTGCAGGAGTATTGACATATTTCATCTATCCAATTACAGAATTACAAAAAAAGACTAATTTCAATCAAAAGCTTGCAATCAATGGAGTAGGAATTGTAAGCTTAGCATTATTTATTTTATTATGTTTAAAAATTACAGAAGTTGATATGTGGATATATAGATTTGGATTTTTGTTGTTCACAATTAATTCAATAGTATTATTATTGACTATTGGATCTAATAGTAATATATTTTCAATAATTTTTAGTAGATTGAGATTTTTATTATTCCCAGGTAAAATATCCTATGGTATATATTTATGGCATTATCCAATTATAGTTTTAAGTAAGTTTCCTAGTGAATTGGCTTCTCCATCCTTACTGTATTCAATAATAAGAATTGTTGTTACAATGATAATCTCATTTTTATCATATAGATTTATAGAAAAGCCTGTAAATAAAGATGGATTTAAGAACACAATTGAGAAAAGAGGTTGGATATTCTTATTAAGAAGTCCACTTATATATCCATTTTTAATTATATTTTTAATGGGTAATATTGGTTATGCTATGCCATATATATCTGAAGTATTTGTAGATACATCGAGAGATATAGATATGGAAGAAAATTTAATAACGGATAATAATAAGATAAATGAAGAACGAGTAAAAGAGACAAATCAAGAAAAAGGTAAAGAAACTAATAAAGAAATTAATGAAGAAACAGAAAAGGAAGAAGAGGTTATTAAGCCATTATCAAATGTTAAACAAATAGTATTGATTGGTGATTCAACCGGCATTTATCCTGGTGAAAGATTAATTTCAATGTATCCAAATACTGTAGTTGATGCTGTAGTTAGCCGTCAATTATATAATAGTGCTGAAACATCTGAAAAATACAAGAAATATGATTCAAAAGATACAGCTATAATATTTATGCTCGGTTCTAATGGTATATTTACAAAAGAAGATTTAGATGAATTGGTAGATTACTATCCAAAATCACAAAAATATTTTATTAATGTAAAGATTCCAGATGCTTGGGAAAAGAGGGTTAATACTCTATTAAGTGAATATGCTCAAGAGCATGAAGATATACATTTAATTGATTGGTATAGTGTAGCGAAAAATCATCCGGAATATTTAGCTTCTGACGGAACACATTTACTTACTGAAGGAGTGGATGCAATAATCAAACTAATTTTAGAAAGTATTGATAAATAATAATATTAATAAATATGTTATAATCAATCTTATGGAGTTTATTATGAGTTTTAAAGAAAAATATATTAATGTTCATGCTCAATATATTTATAATAAATATTTTGAAGCTAGACTTTATGAAGAAAAATATATAAAAGAATTTGCTGACTCTGAGATTCAGAGAATGCAATATATTTATGATTATCTTGTTATAGATTCAAAAATCTCAGATCATTTTATATTTCAAGATGAAAAATATGTAAGTAATATGGGAGATGTACAATCATATATAGATTATTATGATCTGTATTATCGAATAGAAAGACTTAAATCTAGAAAAAAACTTAATGATCAAAATCTAAAAAAATCTAAAGAATATATAGGTAAAGAAACATTAGATAAAATTAGATTTATTGTTGAAAAATCAGATCCAAATATTAATGCGTCTAAAATTGCATATAATATTTGGGAGGAGTTTATTGATAATTTAGAAGATGGAAATATAGATATAGTCGAAAGCACTTACGAACGAACTGAAAAGCTAAGAGTTCGAAAATTAGATAATAATGATAATTTCTATAAAGAATTATTTTATCAGGAAAAAGATAAATTAATTGAATTAGAAGATTATTTCCCAAATAATCTTAAAAAAGTATTTAATTCAAAAGAAGATGTTGATGAAAAGCATAAAGAAATGGAAAAAGATTTAAAACTTTCAAAGGCTTCATTAAACGCAATTCAAACACTATATCTTCAATTATATAAAAATGAAGGATTCTTATCATAGAATTTTTTAACTTTAATTCATACTAATTTAGTAGAGTTTAACTTATTTAGGGGAGGCAATATGTTAAAAATAAATAATCTTCACGCTAGCGTAGAAGATAAAGAGATATTAAAAGGTATAGATTTATCTATCGGAAAAGGTGAGGTTCATGTAATTATGGGACCTAACGGTTCAGGTAAATCTACACTAACTAAGGTAATTATGGATCATCCAGATTATGAAGTTACAGAAGGTACTATAGAGTTCGAAGGAGAAGATATTTCAGAACTATCAACAGATAAAAGAGCTAAATTAGGAATATTCTTATCATTCCAAAATCCTGAAGAGATTGAAGGAGTTAGCGTAGAAAACTTATTGAGAACTGCACAAATTGAAATAACAGGTGAAAAACCAAATCTATTAGAATTTAGAAGAGGTCTTAGAAAAGAACTAGAAGATATTGGATTTGATCCATCATATGCTGATAGATATGTGAATGTAGGATTTTCTGGTGGAGAAAAGAAGAAAAATGAGATATTACAAATGAAAGTTCTTAATCCAAAATTAATAATTCTTGACGAGACAGACTCAGGGCTTGATGTAGATGCTACAAAAACTGTATCTAAAGAAGTGAAAGATTTCTTAAATGAAGATAAATCTGCTCTAATTATTACTCACCATAGCTCAATACTTGAATCAATTAAACCAGATAAAGTTCATGTAATGATTGATGGTAAGATTGTTAAATCTTCAGATGCAAGCTTAATTGATGAAATTGAAGAATTCGGATATAAAAAGATTAGAGACGAGGTAATGAATGGCTAAAAAAACTTATGTTTCTGATATTGATAGAGGGATATTCGATAAAAAGAACGAATTTATTTATGAGAAAAAATCTGATAAGGGTCTTAGTGAAGAAGTAGTTAGATTAATTTCAAGCGAAAAAAATGAGCCGGAGTGGATGCTTGAAAAAAGGATTGAAAGTCTAGAACTATATTATCAAATTGATAATCCTACTTGGGGGCCAGATTTATCAGAATTAGATGTTGAAGAAATTACTTTGTATGTAAAACCAAATTCTGAAGAATATAATACATGGGATAGACTTCCTGAAGATATTAAGAAAACATTTTATGATTTAGGAATTCCTCAAGCTGAGATAGATGCTTTAGCTGGGGTTAGTGCACAATACGATTCAGAAGTTGTATATCATAATGTTAAGAATTATTTAACAGAATTAGGCGTAATTTATATAAATATGGATGAAGCTGTTCAAAAATATCCTGGACTTTTAAGAAAATGGTTCGGGAAAGCAGTTGAGCCTACTCTACACAAGTATTCAGCACTTCACTATGCTGTATGGTCTGGTGGTTCATTTGTATATGTACCAAAAGGTGTAAATGTAGATATACCTATACAATCATACTTCAGATTGAATGCACCAGGTGCTGGTCAATTTGAACATACATTTATATATGTTGACGAAGGTGCTTCAGTTCATTATATTGAAGGATGCTCCGCTCCAAAATATAATGTGATAAATCTTCACGCTGGAGCTGTTGAACTATTTGTAAGAGAAAAGGCACATTTAAGATATTCAACAATTGAAAACTGGTCAAGAAACATGTTCAACTTAAATACTAAAAGAGGTATTGTATGGAAAGATGCTCATTTAGAATGGGTTTCAGGTTCCTTTGGTTCTAGAGTTTCCATGCTTTATCCAGCATCAGTTTTAATTGGAGAAAATGCAAAATCCGATTACACAGGTATATCATTTGCAAATGATGGACAGATTCTAGATACAGGAGCTAAGGCAGAGCATGTGGCTCCAAATACTTATTCAACAATAAATGCTAGATCCATTTCAAAAGGTGGAGGGGAAGCTATTTATCGTGGACTTGTTCATTTTAAAGAAAATTCAAAAGGTTCTAAAGCGAATGTAAACTGTGAGTCCTTGATGATAGATAATAATTCTGTCTCCGACACTATTCCAGTTATGATTATTGAAAATGACGATGTAGACTTGGGTCACGAAGCGAAAATAGGTAGAATAGACGATACAAAAATATTTTATTTAATGAGTAGAGGTCTTTCTGAAGAAGATGCAAAGGCTATGTTAGTCCGTGGATTTGCAGAGCCAATTGCAAAGGAATTACCTATGGAATACGCTGTTGAAATGAACAATTTAATTAGTTTAGAGCTTATAGGCTCAATAGGATAGGAGCTTAATATGAAAACAAAAGCAAATATACTACCTTCATTAACATGGAGGTTCACAGAGTCTAATAGTAAAACGGTCGATTTAAAAGATTTCGATATTGAAATTAAAAATAGAAATTTAGTAAATTTAGTGCCAAGTGAATTTAGAGATCATTTTGATGAGCTAAAATATGGAGTTTCAAAAGAAATATTAGAGATTAATGAAAAGAATAGAAATTATGAAGATTTCTATGTATTAGAGTCAAATGAGCATATAGAAAAGTTTTTCGTTTTAGATGGGGATAATAAAAATCTATATGATTTACATGGTATAGAAGTCAAAGAAAATTCTGATGCAACAATTTTATTAGATTATATGTCATCAGAAAATTATGAGTCTTTTAGAAACACTTTAATTAAAATTAAAAGTGAAAAGAATTCAAAATTAAAAATAATAGTATTACAAAGACTTTCAAGTTCCTCAGAATCATTTTTATCAATGGTTACTGATTTAGAAGAAAATGCTAGTGTAGATTTGGTACACATAGAAATTGGATCAAAAAATTCATACTCAAATTATTTAGTTAATATAAAAGGAAATCAAGCTCATTCTGATATTAAAACAGCTTATTTTGTTGATGAGAATAGATATCTAGATTTAGCATATGAAATTACTCATAAAGGCGAAAAGACAAGCTCGGATATGGTAATCAATGGAGTGCTTAAAGATTATGCAAAGAAAAGATTCTCCGGGACTTTAGATTTCAAAAAAGGCAGCACATTATCTACAGGAAATGAAGAAGAATTCGTAACACTATTAGATCCAACAGTTAAAAATTGGGCAGTGCCTATATTACTTGCTCGTGAAGATAATATAGTTGGTAATCATGCAGCTTCAGCTGGTCATGTAGATAATGATATGCTATTTTATATTAAAACTAGAGGATTTAATGAATTAGAAGCTAAAAAAATCATCGTAGAATCAAAGATTAGACCTGTATTAGATTTAATTGAAAATGAAAAAATTGAAGAAGAGATTATGAGTCAAATATTGGAGAGCATAGAATAATGGATATTGAAAAAATCCGAAAAGATTTTCCTTTTTTCTCAAGCAAATTAAATAAAGACATAGTATATCTAGATTCAGCCGCTACAACACAAAAGCCAAAAGCGGTTATAGATTCTATAGAAGATTACTATATCAATAATAATGCAAATGCTAATAGAGGGGCATACAGTATTGCTGTCAGAAGTACAGAACTACTTGAAGGAGCTAGAAAAAAAGTTTCAGAATTTATTGGTGCAAAAAATAAGGATAGTATAATATTTACTAAATCTACAACTGAATCTATAAATTTAATCGCTTATGCTTATGGTTTAAAATTCTTGAAACCAGGGGATGAAGTTCTTATTTCTGTAGCCGAACATCATGCTAATTTAGTTTCTTGGCAATTTATAACAAATTTAACAGGCGCTAGATTAAAATATTTTTATTTAGATGAAAATTTAAATTTTGATTTAAATGATTATGAATCAAAACTAAATAAAAATACAAAGATAGTAGCATTTACTGCTGCATCAAATGTATTGTCATTTGATGTGCCTATAAAGGAAATGATTGAAAAGGCAAAAACTTTTGGAGCCATTACTTTAGTTGATGGAGCTCAATACATTGCTCATCATAAAGCTGATGTAATAGATTGGGGATGTGATTTCTTCGTATTTTCTGGACATAAAATGTATGCTCAAAATGGTGTGGGTGTATTATATGGAAGACCAGAAATCTTAGAAAAAATGAATCCATTTTTACTAGGTGGGGATATGATAGAATATGTCCAAGAGCAAAGTGTTAGCTTTGCACCAGTTCCACACAAGTTTGAGGCTGGAACCTTGGATATAGGAGCTATAAATTCTTTAAAAACTGCAATTGAATATATAGAAAGTATTGGAATTGATAAGATAAGTGAATATGAAGAAGAATTGACAAGATATTGCGTTGATGAATTAAAGAAATTGGATTATATCAATTTATATTATCCTAAAAAAAACCAATCAGGTACAAATATATCATTTACATTTGAAGGAGTTCATCCACACGACGTATCACAGATATTAGACTTTGAAAATATTGCAATAAGAACAGGACATCATTGTACACAAGTTCTACATAGATATTTAGGATTAAATTCTACTTGCAGAGTATCTATAGCATTTTATAATACAAAGGATGATATAGATAGATTGGTAAAAGGTCTAAAGAAAGTTAAAGAGGTTTTTTATGGAAATTAATCAAATATATACAGAATTAATTAGAGAACACAGTATGAATAAAGACAATAAAAGACCTTTGGATGAATGTACTCATACAAAAATGGGAGTTAATCCATCTTGTGGAGATGAAATATCTTTAAATCTAGATATAAAAGATAGAATCATTAAGGATGCGAGTTATGAAGGCGTTGGATGTGCTATATCACAAGCATCTGCTTCAATGATGATTGACATTATGAAAGGTAAATCTATTGAAGAGGCAAAAGAGTTAGTAGCTCTCTTCTTATCTATGATTAAAAATGAAGTGGAAAATGAAGATGAACTTATAGAACTGGAAGATGCGATAGCATTGGAAAGTATCAATAAACTACCTGCAAGGGTAAAATGCGCTGTACTAGCGTGGAGAACATTAGAAGATATAATTGAAGATATAGAATAATTTAAAAATGAAAAGTGGCTGTTAAGCCACTTTTTTGTATATTATATTCCTTGTAAATATGTATGAGGGTCTTTGATATAGACATAATCACCGACTTTTACATTTTCACCTGGACTACCTTCAATCCAATGTGTATGGTCATCGTGTTCAACTAAAAATCTATCTTCCTTTATTTCTAAAACCTTAACTCTAATTTCTGGAGCCACAGATTTGTAATGATGGATTTTTGGTGGAGTTTTCGACTTATCAAGTAATAGATATTCGTCATTAACTACCATAATCATATAATTTTTCGTCTCTGATATTACAAGAGATTTGCCTTCTAACTTTTCTATATCTTCATTAGAGAGAGCTTTAATTATTAGTTCTTTAGCTTTTTCTTCAGATATTTCTTTAGTATTTTCCTTAAAATTAAATATATAGATAAGTATAATTATTATTAGAAATATTATACCTATGATTAATTTATTACTATTTTTCTTCATACTATTGTATTATTCCAAACTTATATCCAGTTTCTTTTAAATGGTCTATTAATGCACCTAAAGAACTTGCTGTAAGATCCTTATCACTGGCATCATGCATCAATATGACAGCTATATCAGGATTTGCAGTATAAGTTTTTGATTTTTCAAAATTAGAAATGACTTCTTCAGTATTAGTTGGTCTTGAAATATCATTAGGACCAGCATTCTCAGGTTGAGCATCACCTGTCATTGTGTTCCAATCAATCCAATATACATCTTCAGATTCTAAAACTTCATCGGCTTCTACTAAACAATCTTTATTCCATGATAGATGTCCGCCAGGATATCTCCAAACCCTTGTGTGGAATTTTTCGCCTAAAACACTCTTAAATGCTTGTAGGGTGTCAAGGTTTTCTTTATTTACTTGATCGACATCTGCACATCTTCCAGGATATAATAAATCATAATCATGTGTATATGAATGTGAAGCTATAGCATGACCTTCATCATATATTCTCTTTAATATATCTTTTGTACTGTCACCAATATTTTTACCAGGTATAAAGAATGTACCATGAACATTTTTTTCTTTTAATGTATCTAAAACTTTTGGTGTTATTGCAGTATTTGGACCATCATCAAAAGTTAAGAAAGCAATTTTTTCGCCTTCATAAGAACCATCTTGAGTCAAATCTCTTAATTCTTTTACATCAAAAGCATATTCCTTAACTGTCCCATTATGATTTCTTCCAGATACAATTTCAGCTTCAGTTTCTTTTTCGGTTTCAGTTTCTTTTATAGTTTCAGTTTCTTTTATTGTTTCAGTTTCTTTTATTGTTTCATCTTTGGTTTCTTTATCAGTTTCAACTTCTTCTTTCGTATTTTCTATATTTGTCTCATTTTCAGTATCTTGGTTTTGACAAGAGACTAAAACAAATATTATTAAAAATACCATTAAAACGGATTTAATTTTTTTCATCATTTTCCTTCTTTCTAAATCTTATCATCAATGACAATTTTATCAACAATTTAGTATTTTATCAATTAATTAGATAATTTTCAATTTAATAATTTGTTATTTTATATAATTTATTGATATAATAATAAAAAAAGATTAAAGGAAGTATCATGGATAAATTGTTAATAGGAAAAGATTTTTCAATTAATTTAAATAAATTAAATAGACATGGATTTATAACTGGATCTACAGGATCTGGTAAGACAGTAACTTTAAAAGTTTTAGCAGAAAATCTTGCTAAAGCGGGGGTACCGGTATTTTTATCCGATATTAAGGGAGACTTGGCTAGTTTGGCAGAAAAAGCTGAACTAAATGAAGAAATTAGTCAAAGAATAGAATATATTGGATTGGAAGAATATGAGCCAAGATCATTTGATGTAGAATTGTATGATGTATTTTCTGAGAATGGTTTACCTTTAAGAGCCACTATTTCAGATATGGGGCCAATTCTATTATCAAAATTGATGGGACTTAATGATATACAAGAAGGAGTTTTAAATATTGCTTTTAAGATTGCTGATGATGAGGGTCTATTATTAATAGATACAAAAGATTTACGCGCAATATTAAACTTACTTGATGAAAGAAAGTCAGAATTAACTAAAGATTATGGTAATATATCATCTGCATCAATCGGCGCAATATTAAGATCTTTACTTGTTATTGAGCAACAAGGTGGAGATAAATTTTTTGGTCAACCTGAATATGATATTATGGATTTGTTTAGAGTAAATTCTAATAATGAGGGAATTATTAATATCCTATTTGCAAAGAAATTAATCCAGTTCCCAAAACTATACACAACATTTATGTTATGGCTATTATCAACACTATATGATACATTGCCAGAAGTTGGAGATTTAGATAAACCAAAGATGGTATTTTTCTTTGATGAAGCACATCTAATATTTGAAACTAAAGATAAGATATTAATCGATAAATTAGAACAGATAGTTAGATTAATAAGATCTAAAGGAGTGGGTATATTTTTTGTAACTCAAAAGACTACAGATTTAACAGATACAATATTATCACAATTAGGAAATAGAATACAACATTCTTTAAGAGCATTTAGTCCTAAAGAACAAAAGGAAGTTAAGTCTATTGCTGAATCTTTTAGACAAACTGGAGATATAGATTTAGCGGAAGAAATATTAAATCTTAAAACGGGTGAAGCAATTTTCTCAGTTCTTGACGAAAATTCAGAGCCTACTTTTGCTAAAAAGGCATTAATCTGTCCACCAGAGTCAAAATTAGGAGTGGTTGATCAAGTAGAAATAATGAGACTAATTAATGCTTCTCCATTATATGGCAAGTATGCTGAATATATAGACAATGAATCTGCTTTTGAAGTTTTAGAACAAAGAAGGAGAGAGCAAGTTCTTGAAGAGGAAAAAGAACGTGCTAAAGTTGAAGAAATTAAACAGACAAAAAAAGTAGAAGAGAAAGTTCAAAGAAAATCTAATAGAATGTCAGCGACTGAAAGATTCTTTTCAAATGTTGTGAGTTCAATTGGAAGAAGAGTAGGAACTGAAATTTCTAGAGGAATATTTGGAAACAAGAGAAGATAAGGAAGTGAATTATGAAAAGAATAAAATTAGTATTACTTATGATTGTATTTTCTTTAGTGATAATTTCATGTGGTAAGAAAAACAATCAAGAAGTAGATAAGCCAGTTGATACATCAGAGGAAAGTAATAAAGAAGTTACTGAGGAAAGTGATAAAGAAGTTTCTGAGGAAGTTAAAGATTTTAAATATATTGATAATGGTTCATTTTATATTAATAATCAAGGGGAAGTAGTTACAAAAGATAAAATTGAGGATAAGAAAATCGCTGAACTCTATACAGAACCAAGATGTCCAGGATGTATAAATGTGGAAGAAGTATTATTTGGTAGATATAGTGAATTAATCGGAGAAAATACTTTAATAAGAATTTTTCCTTTAACATTTATAGGTAAAGATAAGGATAATCCTGATTTAATAACTTATTCAGACAATCTTGCTGCTATCTACTTAGCTATGGCAGAGGTAGAACCTCACTTGCTAACAGAATATATAGGTAAAACTATGAATCATTTATTTGCTACAATTAATTATGAATTAGAGGTAGATAAACAATTAAATGCATTTAAAGAAGCTTACGAAGGTATTGGTGGAAGTAAATGGGAAGATATTGAAGAGCTAATACCTGATATGAGACTTATAAGCAATAATAACATTAAAACATTAATAAATGACGACGAAATGATATCCAGGGTTCCTAACGGAGAATTAAGAACTCCTTTATTATGGGTGGTAGGAAACGAACATACCACAAATATTCATGATAATGACAAAGAAGAAATTGCCAAAACTTTAAAAGAAGCATTAAAATAAACATAAACCGCTACAAAATATAATATGTAGCGGTTTTTTGATACTATAGTTTATTGTATTTGATATTATGTTTATCTAGAAGTTCAAGCGAATATTCGTCCAAACGATATGATTCGTGATAATATATTTCTTTAATCCCTGCTTGAATTAAAGCTTTAGTACAATTTAAGCAAGGAAAATGTGTTACATAACAAGTGGTATTATTTGCGGATATACCCTCCTTTGCACAGCTTAAAAGTGCATTCATTTCAGCGTGAATTGTTCTGATGCAATGACCATCTCTCATGTAATGACCTACATCTATACAGTGATCATCTCCATGTATAGACCCATTATATCCAGTTGCGATTATACGATTATTATTATTTACTAAAACACATCCTACATAAGCTCTATCACAAGTACTTCTTGTTGCTACTGTCTGAGCTATCTGCATAAAATATTCTTGCCAAGATTGTCTCATTTATAATATCCTTTCTAATATATTTTTCTATTTATATTTTACCATAAATATTCAGAAAACGGGAAAACCTTGCAATTTATATAAATAGTTGCTATAATGCAGGTATCATGATTTTTTGGAGGATTTATGACTAATTTTAACAAAAATAATTTTAGAGAAGAATTTAAGCGTAATGTTGTAAGACAATATGCTAAAAAATTCGAAGATGCGACAAGACATGAAAAATATCATGCATTATCAAATACAATAATGGAACTAATCAATGAAAATTGGATGGAGACAAAAGAAGATAATAAAGGAAAGAGAAATGCATATTACTTATCAGCAGAATTCTTAATAGGTAGATCATTAGGAAATAATTTACTTAATTTAGGAATAATGGATGAGGTGTTAGATATACTTAAAGAACTAGATCTTGATTTTGAAGAAGTACAAGATGAAGAAGAAGATGCAGCTTTAGGTAATGGTGGACTAGGAAGACTTGCAGCATGTTTCATGGAATCAGGTGCTACAGAAGGACTTAGACTACACGGTTATGGAGTAAGATACTCACAAGGTATATTCCAACAAAGATTTGAAAATGGATTCCAAGTTGAAGAAGGTGATAATTGGACAGAAAAAGGTGACTTCTGGTCCTGTCTCTTATACACATCTGACGCTGCCGACGACTCCTTACGTGTA